>DASUMO010000143.1:0-4155 GCA_036277695.1 Chitinophagaceae bacterium | reverse complement strand
CCCGGAATAAACTGATCTCCTGGTGGGTGGGCGGATTGAATTTCCAGATCGAACATCACCTGTTTCCCAAAATTTCACATGTGCATTACCCGGCTATCAGCAAGATCATTAAAAAGGCCTGCGCGGATTTCGGTGTTCCCTATATTGAATACCCGAAAATGCGGCTGGCTGTGGCTTCCCATGTTTCCTATTTGAAACACCTCAGTCGTAAATGATCAGCTGGTTTTCTCAGCTATAAAAAATAATTCAGTATCCCTGCGGGGAGGAATGGAGTTGTAACAAGGCTCCATTTTTAATTTGCTGAATTGCTCGCGGAAAAGCCGTTCGTATTCCCGGCGGTTACCTCCAAACGGAGGCCCATCTTCAAAAGCCCGGTCAAATAAAACTCCGGCCAGTTTGCCACCCGGCTTCAACAAGGAAAACATTTTTTTTACGTAGGCAGCACGAAGAGAGGGATCGAGGGCACAGAAAAAAGTTTGCTCCAGGATCAGGTCATATTTTTCATCATGTGTAAAAAAATCCTGGTGAAGGATACGGATGGGCTTGCCCCTGAATTTTTCGCTGAGTTTTTTAACCAATTCCTCCGAAATATCGAGGATAGTCAGGTTAGTAAATTTTTTAGCCAGCAGGTAATCTGCTTCCCATGCATTGCCACAACCCGGGATCAGTATACGCAGATCCTTATTGGCCAACTTGTCGATATATTCCTTCAGTGGTGTAGAAGCCTGCCCGATATCCCAACGGGTTTGCTGCTGACGGTAAAGTCCGCTCCAGTACGCATCATCCAATGTTAAGGGTTCATTCATACGCTAAATTAAAAAGGTTTTACAAACAGCTGTTAATACGAGTCCTACTTGTCATAACCTGGTAAACAAGATTTTGCTGCCCCGCCAAACCCGTTTAACTTGCACCGTTTTTCAAAATTGTTTTATGGTTGATCTGAAAAATTATGACCCGAACAGTGTCAGTAATCCGAACAATAATATTTTCGGTCTGCCCACTACGGAAGAAGATGCAAGGCTGATCATTTTACCCATACCCTGGGAAGTAACTGTAAGTTATGGCGCCGGAACTTCCCGAGCCCCGGAAGCAATTTTAAAGGCTAGTTTGCAGGTGGATTTATATGACCAGGATGCACCCGAAGGATGGAAGCAGGGATTTTATATGCGGCAACCCGACCGGAAAATCCTGATGAAAAGTGATTATCTCCGCAAGGAAGCCGAATTGTATATCGATTATATTTCCAGGGGTGACGAAGTGGATGCCAACCAATTCATGAGCAAAACCCTCAAGGATATAAACGAAGGGGGGATATACCTGAATAAATGGGTATACGATCAAACCAGGGTTTTGCTGCAGAATGAAAAGCTGGTTGGACTATTGGGTGGTGATCATAGCACGCCGCTGGGATTTATCAGGGCCCTTGCCGAAAAGCATGGTGATTTTGGCATCTTGCAAATCGATGCGCATTGCGACCTGCGTGAAGCCTATGAAGGTCTGAATTATTCCCATGCCAGTATCATGTACAATGCCCTGAATGAAATTCCCCAATTGACCAGGCTGGTGCAGGTAGGGATACGCGATTTTAGCCAGGGTGAATGGGAATATGTGAAAAACAGCAGGCAGCGGGTAGTGACTTATTTTGACCGGGATATCAAGTGCCGGCAATTTGAGGGTGATAGCTGGAAAAATATTGCAGAGGAGATCGTAAGTAAACTTCCGGAAAAGGTTTATATCAGTTTCGATATCGATGGGCTGGACCGGAAACTTTGCCCGCATACCGGCACCCCGGTACCGGGCGGTTTTGAAACCGAAGAGGTATTTTATATTTTCCGGAAACTCCTGCAAAGCGAACGGGAGATTATTGGTTTTGACCTGAGCGAAGTGGGAGTAAGTGATAGTGACTGGAACTCCAATGTTGGAGCCCGCGTTTTATTCAAGCTCTGCAACCTGCTGATCGCAAGTAATAGCCGCTAAAAGAAAAAAATGCTGCCAACTCAGTATACAGTGATATTAAAAAATGATAAGATCCAACGGTACGACCGGATGGCCTTATTATTATGCATTGCCCAGTTGACAGTGTTTATTGTTTTTGCGGTATATGCTGAAGAAAAGTTTACAAGAATTGCCGCTATGGGTGGTGCGGTACTGGTGGCAATCGCCCTGTCAGTACATTTTTTTTTAAAAAGGATCCGTCACAACCAGGGTACTCCTTATTTGCATGCCGGCTTATGGTTGTCCACGATGACCTGGATCAGCATGTTAAACTGGCTGGCTGCGGCGGGGAGTTTAGTATTGGAATTATTTTACCAGCAGTCGAAAAAAGTATTGCGCATCAATTTTGCGCCCGGTAAGATTGAATTGTCAGCTTTTACCAGGAAAACCATTTTTTGGGAAGAACTGAACCAGGTTATCCTGAAGGACGGATTGCTTACCATCGATTTTAGAAATAACAGGATCATACAGGCAGAAATTATGCCTGCAGGAAAGGAAATTAATGAAGACGAATTCAATGAATTTTGCCGGCAGCAGTCCCAACCTGTGATCATTCATAATTAATAGGTACCCGGCTTAGAATTATTTATGTCATTACTGCAATCTCCATATCTACTTTATTCCGACGGGAAGGGAAATATTTTTGAAGACGTTTCACTCTATGCAACAGGCCGTAGTGGTTGGGATGCATTACCTGTTCCGGCTAAGGAATGGATTGAATTGCCGGAAGGCGGTTCACTCTATGAATTACCCGGGCGGCGCGGAATTGGCATTGATGTGCATAGTGGAGAAATGCGTTTATGTGATAAAGGCTGGGCTGTGGCAGCTTTTATTCCCCCGGCTCATACCGGCTTTTACCTGGCCGCTTATGAAACAGCCCCGGGCTCTCCTACTCTCCCGTTGTTCTGTTATACCGCAGCCGGTTGGTGCAATGATAAATTCTATGTACCGGCAGCCAGGGTGGAACCCGATATTAGGCAGGATTGCGCTGGCTATGACCAGGCAAAAATTGAAGCCGGTGTAAAAGAACTACAAAAACATTATCCTCGTAACAGGCTGGTGAATCATTTAACCAGTAATTGCGCATTAACCTATCATTGTCCTGCCGCCCGGAATTTTGCACTGGGCCGCTGGGAATGCCCGGTACCGGTATCACCTGCCTGTAATGCGAATTGTGTTGGCTGTATTTCGCTTCAACCGGATGAAGAAACGATTGTTTCTACGCAAGACCGGTTAAGTTTCAAGCCAACAGTGGAAGAGATCGTGGAATTTACAGTGCCACATCTTGAAACGGCTCCTTATCCTATCATCAGTTTTGGACAGGGTTGTGAAGGTGAACCGTTATTGATGTGGGAAACGATCAGGGATGCGATTATTGAGATCAGGAAACATACGGATAAAGGAAGTATCAATATCAATACCAATGGATCGAAGCCTGATGCGGTAAAAGCATTGTGTGAAGCAGGATTAAATTCTATCCGGGTCAGCACCAACTCGGCCCGCCGGGAAATATACATGCCTTATTATCGTCCCAATAATTATGAATTTGAAGACATCCTGGAAAGCCTGAAAACTGTAAATGACTTCGGTGGCTGGACTTCGATCAACTATTTTGTATTCCCCGGCATGACCGATAGTGTTGCTGAATACGAAGCGCTCAGGAAACTGATCCGGGAAACGGGTTTGAAGATGATACAATGGCGGAATTTCAATATTGATCCCGACTGGTACCTGGGAAAAATAGGCGTTACGGATACGGGTGAATGCATGGGTGTTCAACAATTACAAGAGTTGATTCGCGAAGAGTTTCCCGGTTTGCGGTACGGTTATTTTAACCCGCCCATTGAAAGGATCAGGGGACGCTTTGATTTAGACTTTGCACATTGAGAAGGGGTTATGCGGAACAGGAGGAAACATTGATTAATTCGAAAGGATATTTTGACCAAACACAAAACGCTTACAGGGATCGGCCTGGCAGTGCTGGCCACACTTATCTGGTCGGGTAATTTTATTGTCGCCCGGGGGATCATCCATAAAATTCCACCTGTTTCCCTGGCTTTCTGGCGCTGGGCGCTTGCTACCCTAATACTCCTGCCTTTTGCATGGAAATATTTTATAACAGAACTGGTGGTAATCAGGTCGCATTTTCTCTTTTTCCTG
>DASUMO010000142.1:0-19028 GCA_036277695.1 Chitinophagaceae bacterium | reverse complement strand
TACCCTGGACGCACGTTATAACAGGATTACATTAAGCGCCTTATTCTCTTACCAATTGAAGGTGACAAGGTATAATAATATCGAAAATTGGGTGAGGAGAGGCGTTGCCGGTTATGTTGGTATCGTAAATGCTTCCCGAGTCATGCTGACCCAGCAGTGGCAAAAACCTGGTGATGTGGCCTTCTACCAGTCACCGGCCTATGACAGGGGATTTAACTCTTCAGATCTTCAGGATGCGAAATTCCTTCGCTTCAGAAACCTGCTTGTTGCTTATGATATTCCTGAGTTGAATGTAAGAGGTCTGCGACTGATAAAATCAGCAAGATTTTATGTCCAGGGTCAAAACCTGGCTATCTGGAGCCCCTGGCGGGGACCTGATCCGGAAGATAATAATAATATCAGCCTGAACGAATTTCCGAACCCTAAAATGTTCGTGATGGGTATTGATATTAATTTCTAATTCTAAAAGATATTACCAATGAGAAGAAATTATAATAAACTGACTCTTTTATCTTTCTTGCTGGTGACCCTGGTCTCATGCAAGAAGATTATCGAAGTCGAAGAAACGGATCTGATTGCCGGTGCCACTGCGTTAAAAACAGTACAAAATAATGAACAAACCATTATCGCAGCCTATGGTGCAACGCAGGTGGAAATGGGAATGTTGTTCAATGGCGTCCTTTCTGATGAATTAAAAGTTTCCGAGTTTTATAATGCGGGAACCGTGCATGAATGGCAATACGGGTCTACCGACGTTGGGCTTCGGGACAACTATACAGCCGTGACCCCTTATTACAGAGTCATCGACCGGGTAAACAGGGTATTGGAGTTTGTGGATGGTGCAGATTCAACAAGACCCGGGGATAATACATTGCGTAACCGGCTAAAGGGCGAAGCGTTTTTTCTTAGGGCATTCTGTCATTTTGAACTCTTCAAGTATTATTGCGACAATTTTAATCCCGATGGGTTGGCTATGCCCTATATGGAAACTTCAACCATCGTCCCACAGCCAAGGATAAAAATGGATCCTTATTTTCAAAAGATGATTGCAGATGTTTCCGCTGCGAAAAATCTGTTACCTACCAGTCTTTCTGATATAAAGAGAGCTACAAGACTGGCGGCTACCGGGTTGCAGGCAAGGATTGCATTATATATGCGGAATTGGGCCAGTGCAGAATCCTTTGCTACAGAATATATTTCTGCTATTCCCTTATCGCCAATAGGAGATTTTGGCGGGATATGGACCGATGCCAATACCAATGAACAGGCCTGGAGACTGGAAAGAACTATCGCAGTAGGTGGAAGGATAGGTGCATTATGGCGGGCAGGTCTTTCCGGGGGTACTCCAGCCAATCCTCAAATTGGAACAATTACCTGGCAGCCTTCTGACGAATTATGGAATAGCTTTGACCAGGTAAATGATGTTCGTTTTGCTGCCTACCTGATAAATGAACCTATACTGATTGCGGCAGGCAGAAACTCGCACCTGGTTCATAAATATTCAGGGACAGGCTATGCAACCACAAACGAAAATGTGAATAATGCCAAAGTTTTCAGAACAGGTGAAATGTACCTGATTCGTGCAGAAGCAAGAGCTGAACAAGACAAATTCACGGGTGCGAACAGTGCAGAATCTGATATTAACACCCTTCGTGCTGCCAGGATCAATGGTTATGTGAACGAAGTATTTGCATCAAAGGCCGCTGCGATTACCGCCATCATCCAGGAAAGATTCAAGGAACTGGCTTTTGAAGGCCATCGTTTCTGGGACCTGAAAAGAAGGGGACTGCCTGTTGAACGTATCCCCTCAGATGCTCCAACAACAGCTGCAGCTACCCTGCCAGTTGGTAATTTCCGTTGGCTGCTTCCCATACCTAATGCCGAGATCCAGGCAAGTGGTGGTGTGATAGTTCAAAACCCGGGATATAATTAAGAGTTTATAATAGAACAACAGTTCCCAATCAAAACAGGTGGTCTTAAAAAGACCGCCTGTTTTTTATTAAGGGAGTTAATAACTAAGTTTATGCAATAATCTTCTCACCATCCTGTAGTTAGTTATAACGGAGAGAATGATCAACAATAAGGCCACCCCCGCTACGCTCCAGTGTACAAGTGTAGTCAGTTCAGGACGGTCAAACATGACATAATGATGGAAGGCCCATTGTACCAGTTGCGTAACCAGCAGTGCCAGCAATACGACCATAAAGTAAACCGGGATAAATTGCCGGGCTACCTTACGGCTTAACCAGGCGGGAGAATAACCCAGGATCAGTAGCAATTGAAGATTATCCTTACTGCGGGCTACTACCAGTTGCAGGTAAAATGAAAACAACATCAGCGCCAGTATCACAACCAATAAACCAAAAAGACCCAGGCCCGACAAGACACCCTGTAGTAATTGTTTGGAACGGCCGAAGATGGTTTTCTCTTTATTGACCCTGTAATCCTTCGTATCCAGGAAAGCGATCAATTCAGGACTATTGGCATCTTTGGTTTTGATGAATACCCGGGACGATTTAACGGTATCTACGCCTTCCAGGTTTTTATTGGCCCAGTCCAGGAAACTTTTCGGAACGAGGATAGAGTTGACCCGGTCGGAAAAAGCCAAAATATTGGATCGGAAATTCTGGGATCCAAGGTTTCCTTCGCAACGAAGGATAATACTCACACTGGAAGCAGTGGCTTGCGATAGCTGTGGCAGATCATAACTTGGGGCAAACACATTATACATTTCAAGAAAATCGGAAGAAAAAATCACCGGCACTACTTCCTGTCCCTCTTTCCATTCAAAACCCGGGGGTACTGTATCAATAAAATTATGATCCAGCGCTTCGATAAAAATATCGGAAGAAAAAGGGATCATTTCCCCGGCGCTGGCCACCACCCTGAACCGGTTGGGTACGAGTGGAGCCGCATCATCAATAAAAGGCTGGTTCTTCAACTCTGCAATATCCGCCTGTGAAAAGCGGTTGTCCATTCCCATATTTTCATTGGTTACCGTCTTGGTAACCGAGATAAAGTCATAGCCTCCTTTGCGGATTCCTTGCCGGTGTAGTAACTGTTGAATATTAATGAACATCTGGATGGAGCAAAGCAGCAATAATACACCAACAGCCAGGCCTGTATAGGATAACCAGCGGGAGGCGCCGCTGGCACTAGTAAGTAAAAGAGGTTTGATTGTTCTGTATGAAAGCGCCACAAGGATAAGTTTATAAATGAAACAATCGGGTATAAGGGAAATAATCAATGCGTTCGAGATCGGCAAAGATGATACAGGCATTCCGGGCATGGCTCTCTTCCAGCATCAACTCCATCGCCTTTTTCGAATTGGCATCGTCCAGGTGACTAAAGGGTTCATCCAGCAATAAAAAATCAAAGGGCTGCAATAAAGCCCGGATGATGGATACACGTTGCTGTTCGCCATAGGAACAGGTCCTGGCCTTGAAGTCCAGTTTATCACCGATTCCCAGTCTTTCGGCAAAAGTCGGGATCATTTCCGGCGGATGATAGGGTTTCAGTTGCCGTTTGATCTCCAGATTCTGTAAAACTGTATTCTCCGGGAATAAACGGAGATCCTGGAAAACCACGCTCACATGATTTTTACGGTAGCCGGCGAAATTTTCCGCAGAAAATCCTTCGATATTTTTTTTACCATAAGCAATCCGGCCCTTATAATCTTTGCGCAATCCATAAATAAAATGGATCAGCGAAGTTTTGCCCTTGCCGGAGGGAGCCACAATCTTGATCAACTCCCCTTTTTCAAAATGCAGGTCCTTACCCCATATTTCGGATTGGTCTTTCCTGCTCTCCTGGAAATATGCAGGCAGCACATCCTGTATGATCATTTCATTCATAAGCGCGAAATAAAGAAAAACCACAGGTACTTAAAAAGGCCTGTGGTTCGATGGGTGAAAATAAAGATTTAATTTGATTAGGGATTATTGGGAGAGGGTGGCACAGCAGTGGTGTCCACCTTGTTTTCATATAAATCCTGGTAACGTTGTTCCCTGAGTTTTTCTTTCTCATCCATAGTTTTGGCAACCACGCCCAGGAAACTGTTCAGCTGCTTAAGGCTATTGGTATTTTTATCCACCATATTTATTTCAAGATGGCTCAGTGCGGCATTATCCCTGAACTCCCCGCCATAGAAGATCATATCCTGCCAGGTTTTGAGCGCCTGGTCGGCAATAAAGGCTGCTGTGGAATCCATACTGGGCCTGGCGCCACTGATGAATTTTTGAATATCGATGAAACCCGCCATGGGATGTCCGCTGATCTTACTGATAAAAGATTGCTCCGTTGCAGTGTTTCCAAATGCATTTACCGCGACGGAATCATTACCGGCAACAAACCAATTATCTTTTAACTGGTAGGGTATATGATTCATCATCGCAGTCATTTGATCTCCTCCCTTGCTGATCTTACCCTGGACCAGGTTAATCATTTTGTTGAACGCTTCTTTATCGTTGACGGATACGGCAAACAGGAATTTTGCATCTGCTTTATGCCGGGCGGGCATTTGCATTCCCTCTGGCAATCCCTCCATGCGCATGGTGTCCGTTCTCATTCCAAAATCGGTCACTGCGATTAATAAATCACCCTTATTAGCTTTGATAAAATCGTTGAGGGTAAATGTTTCCTGGGCCAGCATCATATTAACCAGGCCATCTGCACCCAGCAGGGTAATAAATTCCTTTAAACCCTCAGGAGGATAGGTCATAGCCACCAGGGCAGCCACATTCTGCGAGGGTATTTTTTTGTAAATGGCATCATCAATATTATTCGGCTTGTATTTCTTATACAAGGCTTCCAGCTCTTTGTTATAATAACTTTTGGCATCCACGGTGATTTTACCATTGTCAAAATTCAAAGTGGCAGCCGTTACATTATCTTTCAGTAAAAGATTCACCTTGGTAAGCGCGAGCATGGCCGGCATAGCACCTCCATACATACCTGAAGCATTAAACCAGAAATGAACGTCGCCTTTTTCCTTCATCATACCGGAGAAGCGGGAATTGCTGCCCACGCTGCTTTTGCCCTTGATCCCATAGATCTCACTGGCGAAATACAGAAGGCTGTCGCTTGAAAAACTGCGATCGCCAGTGTCCTGCTGTTGTCCTCCCATCATGGCAGCGTTGCTGTTCATCTCGGGATTGTCAAAAACAAACACGAATCTTTTTTCTTTCCAGGTTAAAACACTTTTTTCATTGCGGATAACCGACAATCCTTTTTCGGAACTGGCCTTTTTGCCCTCCATGGATTTTTCCATAAATGCCGCAAAAGCCTTTTCTTCTTTTACATTCCCCACCACGGCGCCATAGCCACCACGGCCACGGTTTTTGAAAAAAATATACATATCACCTTTGGTATCAATTCCCGATGCATCGGGATCATTGAGTACTGTACGGGCTAAGGAATCTTTTGTTTTTTCATTGGCGATCCGGAACCAATCGCTTTGTTTGATTTCGTCCCAACTGAGTTTGGACTGGAGGGAAGCACCATTTACGTGAATAACAAAGGCGGCATCCGCCGGCACCGGGATATTACTCGTATTGGAGCAGGCTACCAGGAAAAGCAGGAGCAATGCCAGGGGCGCAAAAAGCAGGGTTTGTCGTTTCATAATTGATTTTTATTGATAGGGTTTATTAAATAAATGGGAATTTCAACGCGACTATCTCCGCAGGCAGGCTTTGTTGTTCGCCAGTGCGGGTATTTTTAACTTTACAGGTACCGCTGTTCATTTCTTCTTCACCCATGATTACCACGTAAGGAATATTTTTTTTATCGGCGTATTTAAATTGTTTGTCAAACTTACTGTTTTCGGGGTAGAGTTCACCACTGATGCCCCGCTCTCTCACTTGTTGCAACAAAGTAAATGCCGCTTCGCTTTCCTTTTCTCCCAGGTTGAAAAATAAAACCTGGGTACCGGTTTTCAGGTCGGGTGGAAAACGATTTAATTCCTCCAGCACATCGTAGATCCTGTCCACGCCAAATGAAATACCCACTCCCGGGATGCCCGGCACCCCAAATAAGCCGGTCAGGTCATCATAACGCCCGCCTCCACCGATACTGCCCATCTGAACTTCCGTCGACTTTACCTCGAAAATAATACCGGTGTAATAATTGAGCCCCCTTGCCAGGGTTGGATCAAATACCAGGGAGCAGGCGCTGCCCGGCAGGGAAGCATCAGCGGGCTCTGCGTGGAATTTGGATAAGACGAATTCTATTTCCTCCATTCCTTTTTTTCCCATCACGTTGCCACCCAGCAATGGTTGCAGTTGTTCAATTTTTTCGGCATTTTCTCCTTTTACAGAAAGGTATTTCTCTATCATGCCGATTTGATCAGGGTTCAACTTCTTTTCTGTCAATTCCTCCTTTACTTTTTCGATGCCCGTCTTATCCAGTTTGTCAATAGCCACGGTGATAGCGGTAAGTTGATCTTCCTTGCCGCAAACTGTTGCCAGTGCTGCCAGGATTTTCCGGCTATTGATCTTGATTTCTACGGAAAGTCCCAGGCTCCTGAACACTCTTGCATAGATGGTTACGAGTTCCACTTCATTCCATAATGAAAGACTGCCCACCACGTCAGCATCGCATTGATAAAATTCCCTGTAACGGCCTTTTTGCGGCCGGTCGGCCCGCCAAACCGGTTGAATCTGGTAACGCTTGAAAGGAAATAGCAACTGACCCTGGTTCATAGCCACATAGCGGGCAAAAGGAATGGTCAGATCATATTTCAAGGCTCTTTCCGTGATCCCCTTTACATTTTTTCCCTGTAATACATTTTCAAAATCCCGGCGAACAGCAGCTTCCTTAGCCGTGTTATCCAGCCCATTATTCAGGATTTTAAAGATCAGTTTATCACCTTCCTCCCCGTATTTACCCATCAGGGTATCGAGGTTCTCCATGGCAGGCGTTTCAAGAGGCTGGTAACCGCATAACTCAAACTGCATTTTGATCGTATTGAAGATATGGTTCCGTTTACGAACAATCTCCGGCCCAAAGTCCCTGGTTCCCTGGGGTAATCCAACTGTAGGTTTTGCCATGAAATGAAAATCTAAATCGGGTCAAATATAGTAAAGGGGAATGGCCTTAGCGGCAGCTGTTTGAGCGTTCCCGTTTATATCTCAGGTTTGAAAATCCACTGAGCTGTGTGAGGCTTCACTACCGGAAGAAGGAGAAGAAGCTTTATCAACAATGGCAGTGCATACCTTTTCCAGCATTTTGAAAACTTCATGATAACCGGGTTCGGTTCCATACCAGGGATCGGGTACATCCAGGTTTTTTCCGGGATATAATTCATTCATCAGCAAATCCACTTTCCCGGGGTCATATTTTCTTTTTGCAATGTGGCGGATATCATCCAGCACATCGCTAGCCAGGGCATAGATCTTATCATACACGTCAAAATCTTCCGGGATAAAACGCCGGGCCCTTTGCCTGCTGATATCAATCCCGTTCAGCCGGGCCACTTTTTGGGATAAGGGATGAGGTGCTTCACCGGTATGGTAACTATTGGTGCCGGCACTTTCCACGCTCCATGACAATCCTGCCTCAAAGGCTTTTTGCTGGAGAATACCCTCCGCAAGCGGGCTCCTGCAGATATTCCCCAAACAGACCATTAAAATTTTCATGGGGGCAAAGTTAGTTATAAGCTTCTAGCTGCCGGCTACTGGCTACTAGTTGCTTACTAACACCAGTAAATTCATATAGCTTACTCCTACCGGATCAAAGTTCCGCCTTCGCCAAGGCTTCCACCTTCGGCAGACAAATTAGTAGGCTGTCACAGCCAGAAGCCCGAAGCTAGTAGCTAGCAGCTCTTTTTATGGATTCTGCAACAAACGGGCATCTCATTACCATGCGCTTAGATTTTATCAGCCCTGAATAATAAAAAATCCTAATTTGCTACCCCTTGAAAAGTTTTACCATGTTTGAAGAATATGAAAACCGGAGACGAAAGCAGGTATCACTGATGCGATCCATACTCGATTATGGAATCGGGTTACTGATCGTAGTGGCAGGGGTCTTCCTGTTTTTCAGGGCATCATTCGATCTCGAGTTCAATGAAAAATTTCCACCCAATTACTGGGATAAGATCTTTGGAATTATTTGTGTTGCCTATGGGGCCTGGCGGATTTACAGGGGCTATAAGAAAAATTATTTCCGATGAAAACGCTATGGGGTGATCTGGCAGGAATTCTTATCGGGATAGGTCTGTGTTGTCTTTTTGGGGTTGCCTGCAAATCCTATCGGGAACAGGAAGCGGAAAAAACCGATACCCGTTACCGGGGAACCATCCGCATCAGCGCCGATGAATCATTTAAACCGGTAATAGATGAACAGGTGCAGGTTTATGAATCCAATAACCCGGGTACACGCATCCTGGTAGATTATAAGCCCGAAGCTGACTGCCTGAAAGATATGCTGACCGACAGTGTGCGCATGATTATCGCTACCCGTGCAAATACGGAATCGGAAAAAAATGCCGTGTCAGATTCCCTGAAAACCGAACTGGTAAATCTTGTGTTGGCAAGAGATGCGATCGCTGTCATTACGCATCCTCAAAGCACCGATTCATTTTTTACGATGAATGAGATCCGGGAAGTGTTAAAAGGGAACTTTAATAAAAATTTAATCCCTGTTTTTGACGGGGTAAAAGCAACCAGTACCATACGTTTTATCATCGATTCAGTGTTGCGTGGCGAGCCGCTTACCCCCAAAGCAGTAGCAGCCCGTTCAAGTGAAGAAGTGATCGATTATATTGCAAAAACTCCGGGAGCCCTGGGTTTCATAGGGGTAAGCTGGATTGGAAATAAAGAAGATACAGCGCAACTGGGTTTTTTGAAAAAAGTGAAGATCTGTTACCTGGAAAGCAAAAACTTAAAGGAACGTTATGTTATTCCCCTCCAGGTCAACATAGCCGATCGTAATTATCCCATGGTACGGGATTTGGTTTATATACTAAAGGAAAAGCACCGTGGACTCGGATATGGATTTGCGGATTTTATGAGTGGGGAAATTGGCCAGTTGATTTTTAAAAGAGCTTACCTGATGCCTGCGCAAAGGGATTTCATATTACGCAAAGCGAGGCTAAGGGAATAATACAGGGAAATTAAAAGAAGACTAGTAGTTATATTTACAACTCTTAAAGTAAAAGTAAAATGAAGAAAACCGTAATGATTGCAGTGATTGGTATGCTCATGGCTGCCGGGTTGAAGGCCCAATCCATACAGGAGGGAATCAATCACCTGTATGCTGACCGGTTCAAAACCGCTGTCAGTGTTTTTGAAAAATTAATTGCAGCCAACCCCAATAATACTGATGCCATTTACTGGCTGGGGCAAACTTACCTGGATGATGACAAGAATGACCTGGCCCGGCAATTATATGACAAAGCACTTGCCACCAGCAATAATGCTCCCCTGGTACTTGTAGGCCGGGGACATGTGGATCTGCATGACAAAAAACTGAATGAGGCCCGCCAGAAATTTGAACAGGCCATTACCATGACTAGAGGTAAAAAAGGTGATGATCCTGCCATCCTGGGCGCTATTGGCCGTGCCAATGTAGATGCCAAAGCCGGTGATCTTGCCTATGCCATTGAAAAATTAAAGGCAGCGATTGAAAAGGATCAAAAAAGTCCCGACCTCTATATGCAGTTGGGAAATGCTTACCGTAAGGCCAAGCCCGGAGAGGGTGGTGGTGATGCCTACGTAAATTACAATAAAGCGCTGGAAGTAAACCCGAACTTTGTAGTTGCCTATATAAGGCTGGCCAAATTATTCGAAGCGCAAAAAAACTGGGAGCTGGTGCTCCAGAACCTGAATGCTTCGGTAGCAAAAGATCCGAGCTTTACACTGGGTTACTATGAACTGTTCTATTATAACTTTTTTCGCCAGCGTTTCCCCGAAGCAGAAGAATTCCTGAAAAAATATATCAACAGCAAAGCTTCAGAAAATGATATCCAGGATCAATACCTCTATGCACAGTTATGCTGGGCCAAGAAAGATTATGCCTGCGCCACTTCCAAAGCAGAAAGTGTAACTGCGGCCATGGGTGCAGCTACCAAACCCAAGGTATTGAAACTACTCGCTGATGCTTACCTGCAAAAAGGTGATTCGATCAATGCGAAGAAATATGTGGACCAATATTTTGCCAAGGAAAAACCGGAAGATTTTATCGGGTTTGACTATGCACTGAAAGCCGATATCTATTCCAAGTTCCCCGGTCAGGAAGCGGTCGTTTTTGACAGCTACCTGGAGGGTGTAAAAATTGATACGGTATTGGATAATAAAGTTGAGATCCTGAAAAAAGGCGCTGAATTTTTCCGCAAAAGAAATGAGCGGGAAAAAGAAGGGGACCTGATGGTTAAATTACTGGAGATCAAACCCAAACCCTCTATCAATGATTATTTTGATGCCGGCCGTGCTTATTATTTCGGTAAACAATATGCAAAGTCAAGAGATTTATTTACCACGTTCATTCAAAAGTATCCTGATGAAGTGTATGGCTATGAATGGGTATTTAATAATAGTAAAGTCATCGATACGTTGAAAAAAGACAGTATTGCTGTACCCGATGCGCTCAAATTATTTGATTTTAGCGCTAAGGATACAACGAAGTTCAAAAGGCAATATATCAGTGCGGCGAGTTACCTGGCTATTTATTATGCCAATGATGCCAAGGATAAAGACAAAGCCATTGAATACTTAAAGAAATGGCAGGAAGCAGATACAGCCAACGCGGAAGCTATCCAGAAAAATATCGATATCCTGCAAAAGAGCGGTAAATCCTCTCCAGGTCCAAGAGGTAATTCAACGCCAAGGGCGGGTTCAAAAAAACCTTCGCCCAATTCCAAACCAGGTTCCTCAATCAAACAATCAACTTAATGCGATAAACTCGGTTTTCTTCTTTTACTTTAGGATCCCCTGCTGTAATGGTGGGGGATTTTTTTGTAAAGCGTTCAAAAAAGGGAAATGGAAAAAGAGTGAAATAAAGCTTACATCCCTCCTTTTACGCTCTTTACTCTTTTTTCTCCTTTGATCTCTTAGCCTTATTTTTGCGCGAATATAAAGGCCTATGCTCCATTTACTCCAGGCAGGTATTAGTCCAAACAACGCCAGTTCTTACCTGCCCGTAGGACTACAGGTGTTCATTGCGGTCGGGTTAGTGGTATTCCTGATGGTTGTGACCCATTTATTGGGTCCCAAGCGGAAAACCTCCGACAAATTGCAGATTTTTGCCAGTGGCATCGAATCTCATGGGGATGCCCGGCAACCCATGGCGATCAAATACTTCCTGACGGCGATTTTATTTGTGCTTTTCGATGTGGAGGTCATCTTTTTTTATCCCTATGCGGTAAATTTCAAAGACCTTGGTTGGAGCGGTTTTTGGGCTGTACTCATGTTTGTAGGATTCTTTCTGTGTGGATTTATATATATTATCAAAAAAGGTGCTTTGAAATGGGAGGATTGACGGAACAGAATGATAAATATGAATGAAGGGACAACAGTGGGGAGCGTCAATTGTTGTGATTATGGCACCCTTTGTTTTACTCCAAAAATATAATAACATGGCACGTCCAGTTTCATATAATCTTATCAAAAAACCACTTGAAGCCGACATCAGCATCGCGGCAATGCCCGAAGGGCAGCAGGGCGAGGGGTTTTTTGCTACCAAGCTCAGTAATATTATCGGGCTGGCGAGAAAGAATTCAATCTGGCCCCTGCCTTTTGCCACTTCCTGTTGTGGTATTGAATTCATGGCTACCATGGGTTCACATTATGACCTGGCCCGGTTTGGTTCAGAACGGGTAGGTTTTTCACCCCGCCAGTGCGACCTGCTTATGGTGATGGGCACCATCGCCAAAAAAATGGGACCGGTGGTTAAGCAGGTTTACCTGCAAATGGCCGAACCGCGTTGGGTTATGGCAGTTGGCGCCTGTGCCAGCAGCGGTGGAATTTTCGATTCATATAGCGTATTACAGGGGATCGACCAGGTAATACCCGTGGATGTGTATGTGCCCGGTTGTCCACCCCGGCCCGAAGCCATTATTGATGGTGTAATGAGAATACAGGACCTGGTGGGAAAGGAAAGCCTGCGCAGGAGAAACGGGGAGCAATACAAGGCCTTGCTGGAAAGTTATGGAATACAATAGTAAGCTATGAGCTTTGAGCGGATAGCTGCGAGCTTTTGATGACCTTAAATAAACCCCTCTTAGAACCAGTAGTTAGAAATAACAAGAATGACTAACGAACGCATCAAAGAACGACTGATTGAAAAATTCGGTGACCAGGTTTACGGTTTTGAAGAGCAGTATGGCATGCTGGGTTTCCAGGCGCCCAGGGATCTAAACCTGAAAGTGCTGAATTTTTTGTACGATGACGAAGAGCTGAAGTTCAGGTTTCTGACCGATCTCTGCGCGGTGCATTATCCCGATAACAAAGGAAAAGAACTGGCGGTGGTGTATCACCTGCATAACCTGCAGGATAATATCCGCATCCGCTTTAAAGTGTTTACAGCTATTGAGCAGCCGGATATTTATACAGCCTCCGGGCTTTTTTCCGCAGCCAACTGGATGGAAAGGGAAACCTATGACTTTTACGGGGTAAACTTTGTTGGCCATCCCAACCTGAAGCGGATTTTGAACGTGGAGGAAATGGACTATTTCCCCATGCGCAAAGAATTTCCGCTGGAAGACCAGACCCGTATTGACAAGGATGACGAGATGTTTGGACGGGGCGGGACCCTGGGTTTTGGAAATGAAAGAACAGATCATGGACAGGCAACAATAGCAGAGGCAGATAAACCGGGTGAGGAAGGAAGAACTATTATTTGATTTTTTATAAATCAGCAAATATGTTTTCAAAGTGGACCCGGAAAAACAGGCGCACAATTTATATTCTTATGCTTGTTGCTTTTACCGGTAGTTCCATAATCAATGCTATTGATTATGTATCACCGGAAGGGAAAAATTGGGACCTGGCTAGTGCTATTGTCCATGGGATCCTGGCGTTGATTATGGCTGGTAACCTATGGGATCAGGGTAGAAGGAAAAAAGCGGAAGAGAGACAAAGCCAGGTTCAATAAAGTTTTATCAAACCATGTCAGAACAACATATAAAGCTACCCGAGGGTAGCATTGAAAAAACCACAACCACCCTAAACCTGGGGCCCACACACCCGGCAACCCATGGGGTGTTCCAGAATATCCTGGAACTGGATGGCGAGCGGATTGTCTCAGCGGAGCAAACCGTGGGCTATATTCACCGCGCTTTTGAAAAAATAGCAGAGCGCCGCCCCCTTTACCAGATTACTCCACTCACCGATCGCTTAAACTACTGCTCTTCTCCCATCAATAATATGGGCTGGCACCTGACCTGCGAAAAATTGCTGGGAGTAAAAACCCCCAAACGTGTCGATTACCTGCGGGTCATTATCATGGAACTGGCCAGGATATCGGATCACCTGATTTGTAATTCCATTGTTGGGGTGGATGCCGGGGCTTATACAGGATTCCTCTATGTTATGCAATACCGCGAACTGATTTACGAAATCTATGAAGAGGTTTGCGGATCCCGCCTCACCACCAATATCGGGCGGATCGGGGGGTTTGAAAGAAATTTCAACGATATCGCATTTCAAAAACTGGAAAAATTCCTCGAAGAATATCCCAGGGTGCTGAAGGAATTTGAAAACCTTTTTCAGCGCAACCGGATCTTTATGGAAAGAACGATGGGCACCGGCGCCATTAGTGCCGACCGCGCATTGAACTATGGCTTTACAGGTCCTAACCTGAGAGCAACGGGTGTTGACTATGATGTAAGAGTGCATTCACCCTATTCCAGTTACGAGGATTTTGACTTCAATATTCCGGTTGGAACAACCGGTGATAATTATGATCGTTGGCTGGTACGCAGCCAGGAAATGTGGCAAAGCCTGGGCATCATTGAACAGGCCTACCGAAAAGTCCAGGAGTTCAAAGGCGCGGAAGCGGAGGTTTATCATGCAGACGTTCCGGAATATTATTTACCGCCAAAAGAAGATGTGTACACGAAAATGGAAGCCCTGATCTGGCACTTTAAGATCATCATGGGTGAAATTGATATGCCGGTGGGTGAAGTTTACCAGTCAGTAGAAGGCGGGAACGGGGAATTGGGTTTTTACCTGATCAGTGATGGCGGCCGCACACCGTATCGCCTGCATTTCCGCCGGCCCTGTTTTATCTATTACCAGGCTTTTGAAGAATTGACAAAGGGATCTATGCTCAGTGATGCCATTATTACCATGAGCAGCCTGAACCTGATTGCCGGTGAAATGGATGGTTGACCCGGAATATAGAACCGATAGCAGCAGACTGCTTAAAGAATAAGTGTTATGATATCATTCCCCGAGGAGAAATTAAAAGAAGTTGAAAGGATTATTGCGTTTTACCCGCCGGGAAAACAGAAAAGTGCAATAATACCGGTTCTTCACCTGGCACAGCAGGAATTTGGTGGCTGGCTAAGTGTGGAAGCCATGGACTATGTGGCCTCACTGCTCCAGTTGCAGCCAATCGAAGTATATGAGGTTGCAACTTTTTACAGCATGTATAATTTGAAACCGGTGGGCAAATACTTGTTCGAGGTTTGTCAAACCGGTCCCTGTATGCTGAATGGCAGCGACGATATCATTGAATATATTTACCAGAAACTGGGCATAAGGCCCGGGCAAACTACGGATGACGGGTTATTTACGCTGAAAACAGTGGAATGCCTGGGGGCCTGTGGTTATGCACCTATGATGCAGTTGGGCGAAAATTACCGGGAGCACCTGACCAAACAAAAAGTGGATCAAATTATAGATGAATGCCGGCATAAAAATATGCTGCAGTCCAGCAATTAGTATGCGTTGGTTGTTTTTCATAGGGTTGTTCTTTACTTGCTTGCCGGCGCCGGCACAGGTGGATAGCCTGGGTTTAAAACGGGCGATGGATCAATTGGACAGGGCTTTGTTGCAGAATGATGCCTCATCACTCCAATCGTTGTTACATAAGGATCTGAGCTATGGTCATTCGAATGGATGGGTGCAAAGCAAACAGGAATTGATAAAGGATGGTGGCAGCGGGAAAATGGTTTACGGGAAGATCGAGCATAGTGGGCAGATGATCAGGGCAATTGATAAAAAATGGGCTACGGTGCAAACCAATACCCGGGCGGCCGGAAAAGTAAATGGAAATGAATTTTCACTTTCCTTGCAGGTCATGCAGGTTTGGATCAGGGTTAAAAGAGCCTGGTTACTGTATGCCCGGCAGAGTATTAAATTACCATGATGAATAAACGGATCGCCAACCTTATCTATTATGTTCTCCTGGGTGCAGCCATCCTGCTGGTATTGCTGAGGTGGTGGCTGGCCAGCAATAACAGGTTGGAGGAAGCGGCTTTATTGAGGTATATTATTTTCGGGATGCTGTTTGCAGCGGTTTTGTTCCGGCTCGGACAACGATTTTTTCCCCGTTGGTTTGATAACAGGACCACAAGGGAAGAGCTGGAAAAAAAGAATACATAACTATTTTCCGGGCCGGCCATAATACTGACCGGCAATGCAGATAGATAAATGCTACACGATGGGAAGAAAATTATTATTGGAAAAAACTCATATCGAAGGAATTCGTTACTACGATGTTTACCGGCGCGAAGGCGGGTACCGCAGCGTGGAGAAGGCATTGAAATCGATGAGCCCTGATGCAATTACCGAGGAAGTAAAGAAAAGTGGGTTGCGCGGAAGGGGTGGTGCGGGTTTTCCCACGGGTATGAAATGGAGCTTCCTGGCAAAACCAGAAAGTGTACCCCGCTACCTGGTTGTGAATGCCGATGAATCCGAACCCGGGACTTTCAAAGACCGTTACCTCATGGAATTTATCCCTCATTTGCTGATTGAGGGTATGATCGTTTCATCATTCGCCCTGGGATCCAGCCGTTCTTATATCTATATCCGCGGTGAATATGCCTGGATCGTTGCGATCCTGGAGCAGGCGATAACAGAAGCAAAGAATAATGGCTGGCTGGGTAAAAACATACTGGGCACTGGTTTCGATTGTGAAATTTATATACAGCGTGGAGCCGGCGCTTATATCTGTGGTGAAGAAACCGCTTTGCTGGAATCATTAGAAGGGAAACGCGGCAATCCCCGTATTAAACCTCCATTCCCGGCAGTAAAAGGTTTATGGGATTGTCCAACCGTAGTAAACAATGTTGAAACGATTGCTGCGGTGGTTCCCATCATCAATGACGGAGGTGAAGAATATGCGAAGATCGGGATCGGTAAATCCACCGGTACGAAACTGATTTCTGCATGCGGGAATGTCCGCAAGCAGGGAGTGTATGAAATCGACATGGCCATCAGCGTTGAAGAATTTATTTACAGTGATGAATACTGCGGAGGCATTGCCAATGGGCGAAAACTGAAAGCTTGTATACCGGGTGGTTCCTCTGTACCCATTCTTCCCGCCAACCTTACATTGAAAACGGCCAAGGGAGAAAAAAGAATGATGACTTATGAGAGTTTGGCGGATGGAGGGTTTGCCAGCGGTTCCATGATGGGTTCGGGTGGTTTTATTGTATTGGATGATACGCAATGTGTCGTAAAGCATACCTATACCCTGGCCCGGTTCTACCGGCATGAAAGCTGCGGCCAATGTTCGCCCTGCCGCGAGGGCACGGGCTGGATGGAAAAGATCCTGTTGAATATTGAGAAAGGAAAAGGAAAAATGAGCGATATCGATTTGTTATGGGATATACAACGAAAAATTGAAGGCAATACCATTTGCCCGTTGGGAGATGCGGCAGCCTGGCCCGTAGCCGCCGCCATCCGGCATTTCCGCGACGAGTTTGAATGGCATGTGCAGTTCCCGGAAGAAAGCCAGCGCCGGAATTACGGTTTGATGCATTATGCGGACCCGATTCAGTTAGCAGCTGCTACTTAGTTGCGCATTTATTGGACGCCAAGGTCGCAGGGTTGCCGCACAGAACGCTGAGATTTGAGAAAAAACACCATGTAGACTCATTCGGTTCCTGCTATTTAGTTCTGTGACAGAAAATGAATTATCAAGGATTGTAATCGGCGAGGCCATTCATATTCATAAAACCATGGGGCCCGGTTTATTGGAAAATGTATATGTGCAGTGTCTGTATTACCGGCTCTGGAAATTGGGTTTGTCAGTGAAAAAAGAACAACCGATACCTGTTGTTTTTGAGGAAGTGAGGATGGAATGTGGTTATAGGGCAGATATTATTGTTGAGAATAAAATTATCGTAGAAGTAAAATCTATTGATGCAATCGGTGATATACATATTGCTCAATTACTTACCTACTTAAAATTCTGTAATTGCAGGCTGGGATTATTAATAAATTTTAATGTAACCCTGTTAAAAAGTGGAATAAAAAGAGTAGCAAATAACTTATAAAACTCAGCGAACTTTGCGCTTCATGGCGTGCTTTGCGTCCCATGCGTCAGTTTGAAGAGAAGACCCGTTTAGAAGTCAACATATGTCTGAAAAAAAACTATTAAAAGTTACAATTGATAATATCACCATCGAAGTGGAGCCGGGTACCAGTATTCTCCATGCTGCAAGGATGATAGGTGGAGAGGTGGCGCCGCCAGCCATGTGTTATTATACGAAACTAAAAGGGAGTGGTGGCAAATGCCGCACCTGCCTGGTTGAAGTAGCTGCCGGTTCCACCGCCGATCCCCGTCCCATGCCCAAGCTGGTGGCTTCCTGCCGAACCAATGTAATGGATGGGATGGTTGTAAAAAATATCACCAGTGAACGAGTGATCGAAGCAAGAAATGGGGTGGTTGAATTCCTGCTGATCAATCACCCGCTGGATTGCCCGATCTGTGACCAGGCCGGCGAATGCGATTTACAGGACCTGAGTTATAACCATGGCGAGGAAGGTACCCGTTACGAATTCAAAAGAAGAACATTTGACAAACATGACCTGGGTCCTTATATCCAGCTGCACATGACCCGCTGTATTCTTTGTTACCGTTGTGTATTTGTTGCTGACCAGGTAACCAATAAAAGGGTTCATGGCATTCTGGATCGCGGCGATCACTCAGAAATTGCAACCTATATTGAAAAAAGCCTCGATAATGATTTTATCGGCAATGTCATCGATGTTTGCCCCGTCGGTGCGCTGACAGACCGGACATTCCGGTTCAAGAACAGGGTCTGGTTTACCAAGCCTGTTGAAGCCCATTGTAACTGCGATAAATGCAGCGGGAAAGTGAGGTTGTGGATGCGGGGTGATGAGGTGCTGAGAGTAACTGCGCGCAAGGACCAATGGGGCGAAGTGGAGGACTGGATCTGCAATACCTGCCGTTTTGAAAGAAAGGATATGAATGACTGGACGATTGAAGGACCTACGAAAGTAAACCGTCATTCCGTGATATCGCAGGGACATTATGAAGGATTGAAAAAGCCGCATGAAATGTTGCCCGAAGTAATGGGAGGTAGACCACCCAAACTCATCATGGACATTCATAGCGTCAGTGACGTGAACAAAATCGAACTGAGTGAACTCCCGGGACCGGCAACAAGCAGGACTTTTGAACAGCAGAATGGAGAGGAGAAGGCCGGTTAATCGTTAACACATAAAGTAAAACGGCATATACCAAATAATTAAAAGAGATGATTCATTTACTGGTAATAGATTGGTGGCTGATCATTGAAAAGTCGATCCTGGTCGCTGTTATTGTCGGCTTGTCTTTCTTTATTGCCATGTACACCACTTACGCCGAAAGAAAAGTGGCAGCCTGGTTACAGGACCGACGCGGACCCAACCGCGCGGGTCCTTTTGGAATATTCCAGCCCCTGGCCGATGGCGGTAAATTATTTTTTAAGGAAGAGATCATTCCGCTGGCCTCCAATAAGTTTTTGTTTATCCTGGGCCCGGCGCTGGCCATGATCACCGCTTTGATCACCAGCACGGTTATTCCCTGGGGCACACCCTTTGTGGCAGCCAGTGGAAATGTAATTCCCCTGCAAG
>DASUMO010000141.1:0-5646 GCA_036277695.1 Chitinophagaceae bacterium | reverse complement strand
TGAGTGGTATTATCGGCGGCTTTTTTCTCGCGCTCTCCTATTTCGGAGCCGACCAATCACAGGTGGGCCGTTACCTCACGGCGAGGTCCTTAAAAGAAAGCCGGATGGGTTTGCTGATGAATGGTTTTGTGAAAGTACCCATGCAATTCCTGATCCTGCTGATCGGCGCCCTGGTTTTTACATTTTACCAGTATAATAAGGCGCCCATTTTTTTCAACGAAATGCAGCTGGCCAAACTGGAAAACTCTGCCCTTTACAGGGATTCTTTACGATTGGCACAAACAAGCTACGATAGCCTGGCAATCCAGAAACAGCAAACTGTCATCAATTTTTCCAATGCAAAAGACCAGGAAAACCAGCCAGCTGCCGGACAGGCTATTGACAAATTGAGAGTGCTGCAAAAAAGTTCCGATAGCCTGCGGGGAAAAGTGAAACAATGGCTGAACAGTAAGAATGTGGGGGGTGATGGGAACGATACCAATTATATTTTCCTTCGATTCGTGGTTGATTATTTGCCTGTAGGACTGGTGGGATTACTGATCGCTATCATCTTCCTGGCCTCCTGGGGAAGCATCGCAGCTGCCATCAATTCCCTGGCATCCTGCTCCATGGTAGATTTTCACAAACGGTTTACCAGGAAGAAAGAATCGGGTGAAGATGAATTCCGGTTGTCAAGATGGTATACATTGGCATGGGGTATCTTCTGTATCATTGTGGCAATGTTTACCTATAATATCGGGAATAGCCTGATCGAAGCTGTGAATGTGCTGGGTTCCTTGTTTTATGGTGTAATACTGGGTGTTTTCCTGGTGGCATTTTTTGTTAAATATATCAGCAACGGGCATGTGGTATTCTGGGCGGCCGTTTTAGCAGAGATACTGGTGCTTTCCGTCTTCCTGCTAACCAAAGCGGGCTATGTAAAAATGGGATTTCTCTGGCTGAACCCGATCGGGGCGTTTGGTGTCATCCTGTTTTCGATGTTGTTAAATCCCTTTTTCCATAAAAAGAAAAACCCTGTTGCACAATGAAACAGGGTTTAAATCAGGTTAATCTTAAATAGGGAATAACTGCTTACTTTATTTCTGCCAATAATTTTTCATTCAGCTTCACGTAATCATCGTTCTTTGCATCTTTAGCCAATTGCATAGATTTATTAGCTGCCGCCCTGGCTTCTTCTTTCTTACCCAGTTTAGCCAGTGCGTTCGCACGCTGGTGATGGATCCAGAATGCAGTAGGATTCAGTTCCACGGCTTTGTCAAACCATGCAAGGGCCTGGTTCAGGTCTTTGCCATTGTCCATATAATACATAGCAGCACCGAAATAAGGCTTGTTGTCTTTGTTCATCAGCTGGTCAATCTGCTTCATTACTTTTGATTCAACTTCGGCGCTGATGGGTAATACAACGGCCGTATTTTCCCAAAGAATTTGCAAATCGACACTGGCGGGTTTAATATTGGCGAACTGCATAGTAAAAGTCTCAACATTCTGGTCCGTTTTCATGGGCTTTGCCTCTACTCTCACCACATCCATTTCCTGTTTGTAAGCGGCCGGGCTGGTAACATCGGTTTGTTTGGAAATGATCAGGGTCCAGTTGTTTTTATCCGGGATGGTGAGCAAGCCATATTTACCAGCAGGTACTTTTTTCCCATCGATCATAACGTCCTCGCCAAAGGTCAGGGTGGTAGCCTGGTTAGCCCCCGTACGCCATACTTTACCAAATGGAACCAGGTCACCGTAGATTTTACGTCCCTTCATGCCGGGCCGGGAATAAGACAATTCCACCGTGGATAGACCGAAGTCCTGTTTTACTGTTTGTGCGGGACTGGGAGCCGGCGTTTTCAATTGCGCATCGGCTGTCAATAAAGCAAAGGCTGCTATGGCAGTCAGAATTATTTTTTTCATACAAGCATTTTTTTTGAGAAGCCAAAGGTAGGGGTTCGGGCCGAAAGTCGGAGTCCTGTTTCGGATGAAGAACATAGGGTTAGGATGAAAGGCACTAGATTCAAGGTACAAGGCACAAGTCACAAGTTACAATGAATCTACTCCCCTCTCCTTTGCAGAGGGGTAGGGGTAATGCCCTGTAAAAGCACAAGGTTCAAGGCACAAGGCACATGGTCGTCTAAAGGTCTTGTGTAAAACTCACAGCTCATGGCTCAAAGCTCAAAGCTCAATGCCACTTATCAGAATGAAACAGTAACGGTGGTTCGCCCTTTCTTCCTTTTCCAACGAGGCCCTTCTTTGACCAGGCGGATCGCTTCCTGGTCGCAGCGCTCACAGAGTGATTTTAGCACTTTGATGTTGACCGGCATGCCGTATTTATTCACTTCAAACGATAGCCTGACCGAATCAATACCGGTTTGTTTGATCTTTTTAAAGTCCTCCGGTATATTCAGGTTGTTGGCAAGATAGCTGTCATAATTATCCCAGCCGTCTTCAGGTTCGGGTTCGTTTTCGTTTTCCAGTTTCATATTATTGGTCCGGGCTCTTGAACTGGCATTGGGTTTTTTCTGGCTGATCACCACTTCATTGAGGCTGCGGTCTTCCTGCATCAGCACCTGGTTGTTCCGGACATTATTATAAAGGCGGGCATTATTGTCATTGTACCCCAGGGATCTTACCTGTACATTCAGAACACTGTCGGGCGAGGTCAGGTTAAAATAACCTTTTGCATCGGTATAGGTACCCACATTATCTTCCCTGTTTGTTACATTGGCAAATGGTACCGCATTATTCTGTAAATCGGTTACTCTTCCCCGGAAGATATTGGCAGTTTTCAGGTAGTATCCTTCCTTTTGACTCCTTTCAGCCGCCTTTTTGTAATTCTCTTCATCTGCCTGTTTAACACCTGCAACTTCGTTTTCTCTTTCCTTTGCTATGGGTTGGCTGGGAGTTACCATTTTAGTTACAGGTAATTTCCTGGAAGCGATCAGATCCTTTTCATCGTTTTGCTTTTTCAATTCAGCGGATGCGGGTTTATCAGTAGCCAATTCATTAATTGCAGAAGGCCGGGCGAGAACCGTGTCGAATTGTGGTAATGGAACAGTATTGCCAGCCCTGGTATTATTGTCCCTCGTTGTATAGGAATTATTTTGGGTTATTGTCTGTGTGCCCACTCCCGGGGAAACAGAAGCCGAAGAAACGGTGGAATCAGCTTTATTCAGTAACCCTGCCTGGTTATTTTGGACATCGGCATTAATAGTGTCGGGAGATTTGACCTCTGTTTTGGCAGGTGACTGGGCAATTTCTGATTCGTTTATTTTTTTATTAAATCCCAGTTGGTAAACCAGCAGCCCGGCACCAGCCAGCAGTATGATCATGGCCGCCGCCCTTAACCAGGGGAAACCTGATTTACCACCAGTCAAGGGGATCACTTTTTTTTCACTGATCCTGTCGGATAATCTTTTTTCCAGGTCAGCGCTGTCAGATTTCGCATTCACACCCGCTACTGCATAGCCTTCCAGTGCATCAGCCAGGAAGGGATCATCCAGGGCCGCCTTTTCCAACGCATGCCTTTCGGCAGCGGAAAGCAAACCCTGCTGGTATTTTTCTATATCAGCGGCAGTATAAGTTCGTATGGTTCTGTCATTCGCCATTGTACATTTCTTCCATTTTTTCAGGGGCCATTTATTTTCGTTGTTCGATTTCAGGTTTTTCCCCGGCTTCCGTTTTTTCCATACAGAGCTTCAGGTTTCGTCGTCCATTCTGTATAAAGCTGCGGACCTGGTTCCATCCCTGGCCCGTGATTTCCACGATCTCATTATAACATTTCCCTTCCAGGTAAAACAAGCGGATCGCTTCCCGTTGTTCGGCTGAAAGAGTGCCCAGGCAGTACTCGAGTTTTTTAAAGTTCTCTTCTTTTTCCAGGACACCATTCAGATGCACATTTTCTTCATTTTGCACAAGATCTGTATTGAATTCCACGGTTTTCAGGTTGCGGGGGGTCCGCAGTTGCATCAGGCAATAATTTCGGGCTACCTGGTGCAGCCAGCCCCTGAAATTCTCCACTTCGTGTTTTTTCAATTTTGATACCAGTTCCTCGAAAATCTGCATGACAGCATCCTTTGCCGCTTCTGGTTCCCGGAAATATTTCAGGCAAACCCCATAAACCAGGTCCATATAGCGCTGGTATAATTCGCCGAGGACGACCATATCGTCCCTTTCTTTATAAAGGGCGACCAGTTCTTTATCGGTTAACGAGGGATGGGCTTTATGCTTAATAAAGGACACCTGATAAAATTAACAAATAAAAATGTAGAGGTTCATATGTAAATGCTAAAACCGGGGCATCTGCACTATAAACCTGGTTTATGATGAAGACTGCTTACTTGTCTATGCCCGTTTTTTTCTCCAGCCCAGACAATAGAGTAACGTTCACAGGGATAAACACAACAAATGCGCGGGGAAGAATGCTTCACTTCCTGCATTTGTTAGGCTTAGTTTTTATTTCCTGCCTGAAAATATTTCTAATCAAAAAATATAAGCCATGAAATTTCCGTTGCGAAAACAGCATGTACTGTTATCAGTGCCCGCATTGGGCGCTGCTATTCTTTTGGCCATGATCAACCTGGGTCCAGGTGACCCAGGGAAAAAGAAAACCGTTTGTTGTAACAATCCGGATGTACACCACGTTTGTGTAATGAAGACGATTCTTGGAATTGATAATAGCCCCCAGGCCAAACTGGTCAGTGATTTTACCACGCCGGCAGAAGTTCAGGCTTCTATCAAAAAAGGCCTGGCATGGATAGCCAGCGCCCAGAACCCGGATGGAGGATGGGGTGCCGGTACGCATAAACGACAGGATATCCGCGACCCCCACGCAGTAAAAAGTGATCCGGCAACCACTTCACTGGTAGCTATGGCCTTGCTGCGGACCGACAATACACCGGGCAAGGGGACCTATGCAAAGCAACTGGAAAAGTCATTGAATTTTCTTTTGGAAACAGTGGAGAATTGCCCGGCCAACCAACCTTATCTTACCACGCTGCAGGGTACACAGCCCCAAACCAAACTGGGAAGAAATATTGATGTGATCCTCACGGCCCAGTTCTTAACAAATCTCCTGCGTTATGAACTGAAGGATGAAACACTGAAGAAAAGAATTGAAAAGGCATTGGATAAATGCGTGAACCGTATTCAAAACGGGCAGGATAATGATGGTAGCTGGAAGGATGGGGGCTGGGCTCCTGTGCTCCAATCCGCTCTTGCCAATAATGCTCTGGAAAACGCGCAGGATGTGGGGCGCAGTGTAGACAGCAATGTGTTGAACCGTTCAAGGCAATACCAAAAAAGCAATTTTGATGTAAAGACAAATGCTGTTGTAACCGGTAAAGCTGCCGGAGTAATGTTGTATGGATTGTCGAGTACGGCCAGGGCCAGCGCCAAGGAATCCAAAAAAGCCAGGGATATTGTTAGAAAAGCAAAAGAAGAGGGCAAAATAAAAGATGAAGCGATCACAGAAGATAACCTGGAAAAAGCAGGTGTGAGCACCACCGAAGCAAAAGGGCTTGTAACAGCTTATTCTGTGAATGAGTCAACGGTGAAGCAAGCTGTACGCGGCGACGTTATGCAGGGATTCGGCAGTAATGGCGGCGAGGAATTCATGAGTTTCCTGATGACGGGTGAAAGCCTGCTGATGCAGGGTGGGGA
>DASUMO010000140.1:0-4392 GCA_036277695.1 Chitinophagaceae bacterium | reverse complement strand
CGGGGCCTGCTGGAAGCATTTGTTCCCTACAATGTATTTTTTGCACTGACCAAAGCCTATTTTTTCGCCTTTATCATTTCCAGTATCCCCTCTTTTTACGGGTATTTTGTCAAAGGCGGAGCATTGGAAATCGGAAGGGCCAGTACCAAGGCTGTTGTGGTCAGCTGTATCCTGATACTGTTTACGGATTATGTTTTATCGGCTTTATTATTGTAAACAGGCAGACCTTATTGATAAAATTCAAGAAGCCTTACCATATTCATGATTGAAGTAAAAAATATAAAAAAGTCTTTCGGTGACAAAACGGTGATCCAGGATGTTAGTGCGGTAATGAAAGCCGGGCAATGCAACCTGATCATCGGTTCCAGTGGCAGCGGAAAAACCGTTTTGATGAAATGTATGGTTGGTTTATTTGAACCCGATAGCGGCGATGTGCTCTATGGCGGTCAGAATTTTACCAGCATGAATTCAAGCGAAAAAACGGAGATACGTAAAGAGATTGGCATGTTGTTCCAGGGTGGTGCGTTGTTTGACAGTTTAACAGTGGAACAGAATATTATGTTCCCGCTAAGTATGTTCACCAACTGGCATACGAAAAAAAAACTGGACCGGGTGAATGAAGTGCTTGCCCGGGTAAACCTGACGGATGTTAACAGGAAATTTCCGGCCGAATTGAGCGGGGGCATGAAAAAAAGGGTAGCCCTGGCCCGGGCCATTGTACTGAATCCAAAATATCTTTTCTGCGATGAACCGAATTCTGGTCTAGACCCGCTGACAGCCCTCGTCATCGACAAACTCATCCGGGAAATTACTGTAGAATACAATATCACCACCGTGGTCAATACCCATGATATGAACAGCGTGATGGAAATAGGAAACTATATTCTCTATATGTACCAGGGACATAAGGAATGGGAAGGCACCAACAAGGAAATCATCTTTAGTAAGAACCAACGTTTGAATGAATTCATCTTCGCTTCGGAATTCCTGCAGGATGCCAAGGAAATGCGGATGCTTGAAGAATCCGGTAAGATCCCCAATAACCGGAATATAGATGACATGATAAAATAAATCATTTTTCTCCTGCTTACAAGTGTTATCAGACATCCGACATCATAGATCCTACCTCAGACTTCCGTTCCACTTCTCCCCATTTCCCCTTACTTTTGCCGGACCTAAATAAATGCTATGGGCATTCTTGTTAACAAGGCATCGAAAATTTTAGTACAGGGCTTTACCGGGACGGAAGGCACCTTTCATGCCACCCAAATGATCGAATACGGGACCCAGGTGATAGGCGGGGTAACGCCCGGCAAAGGAGGAAACAAGCATCTCGAACGACCTATTTTCAATACTGTAGTGGATTGTGTTAAACAAACCGGGGCGGATACCAGTATCATCTTTGTTCCCCCTGCGTTTGCAGCAGATGCGATTATGGAAGCGGCCGATGCGGGAATTGGTTTGGTGGTTTGTATAACAGAAGGCATCCCGGTGCAGGATATGGTTAAGGTAAAGAATTATCTCCAGGGCAGGCAAACCCGGCTCGTAGGGCCTAATTGTCCCGGGGTGATCACGGCGGGTGAATGTAAAGTCGGAATTATGCCGGGTTTCGTGTTTATTCCCGGCAGGATCGGAATTGTTTCCAAATCGGGCACCCTGACCTATGAAGCTGCCGACCAGGTTGCCAAGGCGGGTTTGGGAATTTCTACGGCTGTCGGCATCGGCGGGGATCCGATCATTGGCACCACAACAAAAGAAGCGGTTGAATTACTCATGAACGATGATGGCACCGATGCGATTGTAATGATCGGCGAGATCGGGGGAGGTATGGAAGCGGAAGCCGCCCGTTGGGTAAAAGACCAGGGAAATAAAAAACCCGTGGTAGGATTTATTGCCGGCCAGACTGCTCCCCCGGGACGTCGTATGGGTCATGCGGGAGCCATCGTTGGCGGAGCAGATGATACCGCGGCAGCAAAAATGAAAATAATGACTGAATGCGGGATCCATGTCGTCAACAGCCCCGCGGATATTGGTAAACGTATGGCCGAAGTCATGAATTAAACGGGCGAATCAAATTATAATAAAAGCCTCCGTGGAAAACCAGGAGGCTTTTTTGTTACCCAAGTGTATGTTCTCTTAGCGGCTATTACGGATGAAACGGGCCAGTTCATCGCGGCTGTTGTCAAAACGCAGCTCATCATCTACAGTAGCCAGGAAACTTCTTTGGTCTACTGTTTTTGTATAAGCCATTTTTGCCAGTTCAACCTTATTGTTTTCCATTTCAAACAACTGCATCATTTGCTTTACCTGCAGTGAAGTGAAAAAATTGCTGTTGATCACTTGTGAAGCTGATTTCATCTTGTTTGATTCCAGCCATTCTTTGCTGATGGCTTCCATCACGCGGCTGAATTCCCGATCGCTGATAGCCGAGGCATAGCGGTCATTTGCGTTACCCCGGTCATCCCAGCCATAATCTCCCTGGCGGCCGTCATGGTCAAAGTCAAAATCATGACGCCTGTCGTATTTACCATCCCAGTCATATCCACGATCATTATTCCTGTCGTAGATCCGGCCATCCCGGTCGTTGTAACGCTGGTTGCGGCCGTTATTCCAGCCATTGAAACGGGTTTCTCTCATGGTTGTTCTGCCATTGCGATCTACACTGATCGTAAGATTGGTACGGGGACGTACGGTCACCGAACCGTTGAACACCATATCATATCGCCTTCCGAAAAGGTTGAAATGTCCACCGGTTCTTTCGCGGTATATCTTAATGGTATGATAGCCGGCTGGTATTCCCTGTAAGCGCATGAGGTTATCATGGGGCTCAAACCTGCGGCCATCGATGACGACTTTCATATCACCGCGGGAAAGGGATTGGATAGTGAGCATGCTTTTGGGTTTTGCCGGTGCGGCAAACATGGCGATGCTTAGTAAAAGGGCCGAAAAAAGAGTAAAGATTTTTTTCATGGTTATCTTTTTATATGTAAAGGAATAAGGGCCATTTGGTCAATACCGGGGGAAGAACCAGAAAGGCCGGATTTGTTTAGTATCCCGGTGAGTAATTGCTTTAATTTTCTTTTGATCATTTTCATTGTTGCTCCTTTTTGAAGGCTGATAATTCAAAGCATATGCCACCGTGTCCGAAATAAATTCAAGGAAACGTTAAACCATTGCCCTGGTGTCCGGATTAAAAAAATTGAATCTCCTGAAATCCTTTACCGGCAAGGATTACAGCCAAATCGGTCATAAGATATCATCTTGATAAATAATGCCGGAATTTTTTGGAATTACCAAAAAATAGATTTCGTCTTGTTAAGAATAAATAAAATCACTTTCACTGATTAAACCTTTTCATCACCGTATCTTGGCTTCTGCTTACGGCATTTCACACAATTCCTTTACCAGTTTATGAAATTTCAGGAGGAACAGCATCTTATCACCGGTCACAATTAATTACCTTGTATTAAATTTCAACACTGCCGGTATGCATACGTTCAAAACCTTATTCTTTTTATTACTTACCTCCTTACTATTTATAATGAGTGCCCGGAGCCAGCAACCCGTTAAGAGCTATACCGCCGCCTGGAAAAAGGCGGAAGATCTTGTCAAAAAGAATTTACCCAAATCAGCCCTGGAAGAAGTCAAAAAGATTTACGTGCTGGCAAAAAAAGAAAAGCAGGAAGCCCAGCTTATCAAAGCCCTTGTATATATGACAGGGCTGCAACAGGAGACCAGGGAAGACAATGAAATCCTTTCGATCAAGGAAATTGAAACGGAGATTGCTGCCAGTACAAACCCGGCTGCCACCGCTATATTAAATAGCCTGCTGGCTGATATTTACTGGAATTATTACCAGCAACACCGCTGGGAATTGTATAACCGTACGCAGACTACAGGCTTTAAAAAAACCGATATAGCTACCTGGACCACCGAAGATTTTCATAAAAAAATCAGTGCATTGTACCTGGAGTCGGTAAAAAATGAAGCCCTGTTAAAGCAAACCAGGCTGGCTCCCTATGATGCCATTATTGTAAAAGGAAATGTACGCCACCTGCGACCCACATTGTTTGACCTGCTGGCTCACCGGGCCCTGGACTATTTTGAAACCGATGAACGGGATATAAGAAAACCGGCTTATGCATTCGAAATTGAGCAGGCCAGTGCTTTTGATCCTGCCGCCGATTTTGTGAACCGCCGATTCCTCACCCGCGATTCATTATCACTTCAGCATAAAGCCCTGCAACTATATCAATCCTTATTGAAGTTTCACCTGCAGGATACCAAACCCGATGCGCTGATCGATGCGGACCTGAAACGAATTGAATTTGTAAAAAATAAATCGGTTCATCCCGAAAAAGATCAACTCTACTTTAATGCCATCAACCATGT
>DASUMO010000139.1:0-3218 GCA_036277695.1 Chitinophagaceae bacterium | reverse complement strand
GGCAATCGTTCAGCTTGCCAGTATTCACCATTACAAATAGACTAAATAATTGAGAAGGGGTATATGATAAAAATCATTATTGGGCATGAGTTCTGTGGTTTACAACGGGTTGACTCAATACTTTGATTTAATTCACCAATACTTCATCTATAAATACCCAGGCCTTATCACCCTTGCCCGGATGCCAGGCCGGCAGTTTAGCCACCGGCGTTGCAATGACCTTGAGATACTTTAAGGTAACAGGCTCGAATTTGCATTGCAAGCCCCCCAGGGAGGCCGGTTCCACCCTGGTGGGTTGTTGGGGTGTTATGCGGCTAAGCAGTTTCATTTTCTTTGTATCGTTCCCGCCCCATATTTCAATAGAAGATGGAGGCATAATATAACTCCCAACATCCAGCAATATACTAAGCGAGATGTTTCGCATCGTCACGGGTTGGGCAAACTGCATCAGGGTCTCCATCCTGGTTTTCCGCCAGGCCAACCAGTTACCCAGGCGAAAATTTGTTTCTCCCTTTTCAAGATCCACCAGCATTTTGCCTTCGCCCGGGTATTCCGGGTCAGGTGGCAGCAACAACATTATTGTATCGGGAGTATAAGTCCTTTTATAAAAGTTGGCTTCCATGATATCACTGCTGATCCAGCCCGGCTTGTATGCTTTGGCCCTGATAAATACACTACTATTTATCATTTCGCCCTCCTTAAAGACGGGAGATTGCAAACTGTCGGGCTCAGAGCCATCTGTTGTAAACCGTATAATTGTTCCACTGATATAATGCTTCAATTGCAAGGGTGTAGGTTCGGTGAGAATCGATTTTTCATTTTGGACTACCGGTGGTGATAATTTCATCACCACGGTGTCTCCCTTAAAACCAGTTTCGAAACGGATTGTTTTTACCTGCTGTTGCAGCTTTTCCATATCAGCTGCCGCGATCGGCGTATTCCAGGTATAAATTGTTTTAAGCTGCGGTAAATTTTGCAATTGTATCAAATGAGTTGCCGTCACCTGCGTGCCGGAGAGTGAAAGGCTTCTTAGAAATTTCAATTTTTTTAATTCTTGTAAGCCTGCGCCTGTAATGCCTGTAAAATTCAGGTTAAGTCTCCTGAGATTTTCAAATCCGCTTACAAGGTTCAGGTCGGCGTCCTTTACCGGCATTTTGGAAAGATCCAGCGAAACGATCTGCTTTTTTATTTTTGATAGCTCTTTTAACTGGTCAAGACTAAAAAGCTGGCTATGGAAAAAACTGACTGCCAGGGCCGGTGACTCTACCGCTTCGGCTGTTACCACCCGGTTGATGGTATTCAATTCTTTGATTGTCGCAGGATCAGCTTCGTCAAAATCATATTCAGCTATTTCAGCAGCCCTGAGAATCTTGTGAGCGATCAGGCCCAGGGTATCGTCCTGCGGCAGATCAACGACCTTCAGCTTAAAATCGGCTCCCTTGCGGATCCATAATGTAAGTATTTCAATTTCTTCGCCGGTTAGTTGTGGCTTTCCCTGGGGTGGCATATGCTTCTTCTGTTCCAGCGGTAAATGGATCCTTCGCAGCATTAGTCCAAGATCCGGGGCGGTACTGTCCCACAGATCACCATGCTTGCCACCTTTCAATAAAAGCGCTTCTGTTTCCATGATCAGTTCACCTTTTGCTTTTTTACTGTTGTGACAGGACATGCATTTGTTTTCCAGGATGGGCCGCACCATATGAACATACACTTCAGCTTCTTCGGGTGAAACAGCCGGTTGTCTTTTTTCAGGAAGGATCGGTACCAATAAGAAATTCTGACCATGTGTTATGCCGGCGCCCTGGTGGCCCGCAAATATGATCAGGCAAAGCGCAAGGACAGAAGTTGAAAAGGACAGTATTCTTTTTGTTTGTACCTGTTTCCTGAAATAATACCAGGCCAAAGTAAAAACAGATACAGTCACTCCGCTCCATTTGTGCCATTGCAATGCTTCGGCATCATAGCCCTCTTCTTTAGATAAAAACAACCCTGCCAGGGCCGTGACCGCTGAACTAAAAGCGGCAAGTATCAACAGCAAATCGGCAATAGACTGGTAAGTATCGCCGGCGACTGATTTTTTTGCGGGAAAAAACAGAACAGCTAAAGCATACAATACTACCAGCACAAGGGGAAAGTGTAAAACCATGGGGTGCATACGTCCTGCAACCTGCAGCCATATAGGAATGGACAACCTGTTCTCAAATAGCAACAGGAACAGCAATAAGCAATTCAGGAAAAGGGAAGCATTGAAGAAAATGTTTTTCCGGTGTTGCATGAATTCAATATACTATTATTTCATCAAGGAATAACCATGCATAATTGCCTTTGGCAGGGTGCCAGCATAGAGAAGAACAGGTGGCAATATTCTTTTTATCAAACCGGTGAAAGTTTATAAGGATAAACCTGCCCGGAATTCCATTGCGCTATGTACAAATTATCTTCATCATCTACGCATACGTCGTGGGGATACTGGAATACTTTGACGGTTTGGTACATCTCGTCCGGCATATTCCCGCGGTAAGCAGGTGGGTTGCCTGCGGGATTGGATATCACTTTAAAATTTTTATCCAGGATCGTCACAAAGCCGGATTGCTCGCCCTGCCTTGAATGCGTTTGCAAAACGGCAGCATATAGATAATCCCCTTTTATAACGGGTCTGCATACCCAGGCTCCTGGCAATGGAATGGTCCCGATATGATTTCCCTCCAGTGTATACCGTTTAAAAGCATTTTGCTGGCGGGAAGTCACCACCAGGCTGGGGCTGTTCGCATCTCTGTAATCGATACAAATGCCGTGTGCATTCAGCAAGTATTGATCCCCATCTCCGCGACCGCCGAAATGCCGGATATAATTGCCCTTGTAGTCATATTGAATGATAAAATCTTTGCCATAACCATCTGCTACATAAATATCGCCGTTGGCTGCAATCGCTGTTTCAGTAGGGATGTATTCGTCCGCTTTTGTGTATTGACCAGTCTCTTTTGGATAATCCAATACCATTAATACTTTGCCCTGGATAGTTGTTTTAATAACCTGGTGACGGTTGTTGTCGCAAATGAATAATACATCTTCCCCGTTTTCATTAAATAAAGTTAGACCATGAGCCCCGGGATATTCATTTCCCCAGGCAGTTATCAACTTGCCGCTTTTATCATAGACTATTATATTGTTTTTTGTTTCATTGGTGAGCAGGAGTATTCGGCCCAGTTTATCCTGCA
>DASUMO010000138.1:0-9900 GCA_036277695.1 Chitinophagaceae bacterium | reverse complement strand
AAGGAAAATCCATAGATTTTTTTGTGTTCGATCTCGAAGGCACTCTTATCCAGAATTACAGGATGAAGGAAAAGGATCATATCCGGATCGCCGGGCTGGCCCGTGGTAAATATATCTACCGTGTATTCTGCGGTGATATTGAAACGGCCCATGGTGATTTTGAAATCCGGTAATCCCGAAGATCTTTTAAATGCTGTTCCGATAAGCGGCAGAGAGCTTAATAGAATCTGATACCCTGGTTGACAAACCTGATCCGTTCTCTATTGGTACTCTCATACATAGTATACATTTTATTAAACACTCTCTGCTTAGCTTATTGGACAATTTACTCCGAGTTCTTTTTCATGCCATAACTAAGAAACCCCGCAGCGCAGGAAAATTGTTTTAATCCATTATCCGGGTGAAAAACCAGTTGGTCCTGGTCCCAGAAAAGATTTTTTCAATCACTTCCTGTAACACCTGCGGGTTTTTTTTATCCATCCCCTCTCCGCTGTTACTAACAGGTTTACAAATATTACTGGCCGAATTCCCCTTAATTAAAAAACTTTGGTACTTTAGGTAAGACCCGGAGCCGGTATCGCCCGGGGGCCCATGCCGAAAAGCCATATGAGTAGGCGCAACCAAAATCAACCAAGCTTATTATGGAATCCATGAATCTAAACAAGCAAAAAATGTATTCCCTGATCGTGGCGGGCGTGGCGCTGGTGGCGCTGCTGCTGCCCTGGGTGACTGTACCTTTTTTCGGTTCTTTAAATGGTTTCAGGAGTTGGGGTATCTTATCATTTATTGGCGTGGTCGGTGTCGCTATCGCCGTTTTTATGGGTAATAAATCATTGGCGTTCGATGATACCTCCCGGAAGATCGCGATGGGTTCCTTTGCTGCCATCGCCCTGGGGGCGTTGATATTTGTTGCATCCAGTAAAGGCTTTGGAAGCGGTGTGGGTTTATGGCTATGCCTGGTCAGCGGGCTGGCGGGGTTAGCATTTATCCTTGGCTTTATCAAATTACCTGATGATAAAAAGCCGCCCGTTTCCTGATAAAAATACAGGAAGTAACAAAATATTCGAAAAGAAAGGACAAAAACAGGACCGACTATCCCGTTTATGTCCTTTAATGTTTTAGAACACAGTTAGTATAATTCGGGCTTCAGGAATTGAGCCGTATAACTTTCCCTGCATCTGACCAGTTCTTCCGGGCTGCCTTCAAACAAGATCTTTCCTCCCCCATCCCCACCCTCGGGTCCCAGGTCAATGATATGATCGGCCACTTTAATAACATCCATATTGTGTTCGATCACCAGCACCGTATTGCCACGGTCTACCAGCTTATTTAATACTTCCAGCAAATGATGAATATCTTCAAAATGTAGTCCTGTTGTAGGTTCATCGAGTATATAAAAGGTTTTACCCGTATCTCTTTTCGAAAGTTCGGTAGACAATTTCACCCGTTGTGCTTCACCGCCACTCAACGTCGTTGCCGACTGGCCCAGGGTGATATAACCCAGGCCAACTTCCTCCAGGACTTTAATTTTTCTGTAGATATAAGGAACCGGCTGAAAGAATTCTACTGCCTCTTCCACCGTCATATCCAGCACATCAGCAATCGATTTTCCTTTGTACCGTATCTCGAGTGTTTCGCGGTTATAACGCTTGCCATTGCATTTTTCACAATGAACATATACGTCCGGTAAAAAATTCATTTCGATCACGCGCATGCCGCCACCTTCACAAACATCACAGCGCCCGCTTTTGACATTAAACGAAAAACGACCTGCCGTATAGCCCCTGATCTTGGCTTCAGGAATGGAAGCAAACAATGTCCTTATTTCGGTAAAAAAGCCACAATAGGTAGCCGGGTTACTGCGGGGTGTGCGCCCGATAGGCGACTGGTCAATTTCAATGACCTTATCAATATGTTCCAATCCCTTGATTGATTTATAAGCAAGCGCCGTCATCCGGGAACCAAATGCATGCTTCGATAAGATGGGATAAAGCGTTTCATTGATCAGCGTAGACTTGCCACTACCACTTACCCCGGTAACCACGATAAATTTTCCGAGCGGGAACTTAGTATCCACATTCTGCAGGTTATTACCCCCGGCGCCTTTTAATTCCAGGAACTTTCCACTGCCTTTGCGACGTTCCGCAGGAACCGCGATCCGGTGCTTGCCATTCAGGTAACCCGAAGTAAGCGTATCTAATCCAAGTAAATGTTTGGGATCACCTTCCGCCACAATTTTTCCTCCATGAAACCCGGCACGCGGGCCAATATCAATCAGGTGATCAGCGGCCAGCATAATATCCTTATCATGTTCCACAACCAACACACTATTCCCGATATCACGCAAATTTTTCAATGCTTCAATCAGCCGGTGGTTATCCCGCTGGTGCAAACCAATGGAAGGCTCGTCCAGGATATAAGTAATACCCTGTAATTGTGAACCAATCTGGGTGGCCAGCCTGATTCGTTGCGATTCTCCCCCGCTCAGGGTTTTAGATGGCCGGTCAAGGGTAAGATAAGTGAGCCCTACATCCAGCAGGAATTGCAGCCGTTCCCTGATCTCTTTCAAAACATCCTTGGCAATGGTCCTTTGTTTGTTATCAATCCTTAATTCGATACCATCAAACCAGGCATAGAGATTATCGAGGTTCATCGTGCTGAGCTCAGCAATGCCACGGCCCGCTACTTTAAACCAGCGGCTTTCCTTTTTGAGCCGGGTGCCTTCACATGCTTCACAGGGCATTAATTGCATATACCCCTCGGCCCATTCGCGCAAGCCTTCGCTATAACCATTGTTAAACCATCGCTTCAACATGTTCACAATGCCCTCGAATGGTGCCTGCGGATCAAATCTCATATTCTCAAAATCGATTTCCGCTTCTAGCCCTTCTTCATTCCCATAGAGTAAAATATTGAGTGATTTTTTGGGGAGATCTTTTACCGCAGTTTTCAACGAAATTTTATTCTTCTTTGCGATTTCCTGCACCTGCCTGAATACATAAGCATCCCTTTCTTCACCCAGGGGAGCAATGCCACCCTCGCTGATGCTGAGTTCAGCATCGGGGATCACCGTTTCCATATTCACATGAAATGTTGTTCCCAGGCCCCGGCATACCGGGCAGGCACCATAAGGTGAATTAAACGAAAATGAATTGGGTGAAGGCTCTTCATAACTTATGCCCGTGTCTTCACACATTAACTGTTTGGAATATTGAACAAGAAGATCAGCTGCTGATGATACCGGCTTTTTTGCCTGTGCCTGTTTACTTCCTTTTGATGTAGCTGAACCTGCCGCAGCGTCAACCAATATAAACATGAGATCCTTACCCAGTTTCAGCGTTTGTTGAACACTCTGGCTCAACCTGGCTTTCAGATCATCATTAACCTGGAGCCGGTCCACCACCAATTCGATATCATGGATCTTATAACGGTCTACCTGCATCCGGGGAACCAGGTCCATTATTTCACCATCAACCCTCACCTTTAAATAGCCTTTTTTCCGGACGTCCTCAAACAATTCGCGGTAATGTCCTTTGCGGCCCCGGACCAAAGGGGCCAGCAGGCTGATCTTTTTATCCCGGTATTTAGTAAATATATTTTCGACAATCTCTTCCTCGCTCCATTTTACCATTTTCTTGCCGGTATTATAAGAGTGGGCTTCGCCGATCCTTGCAAATAATAATCGCAGGAAATCATAAACTTCGGTAATAGTGCCTACCGTGGAACGGGGATTCTTGTTGGTTGTCTTTTGCTCAATAGAAATAACAGGCGATAAGCCGGTGATCTTATCAACGTCAGGTCTTTCCATATCGCCAATAAACTGGCGGGCATAAGCGCCAAAGGTTTCCATATAACGTCGCTGACCCTCGGAATAGATCGTATCAAAAGCCAGCGAAGATTTGCCGCTGCCGCTGATCCCGGTAATAACGACCAGCTTATTTTTTGGGATGGAGATATCTATATTTTTCAGGTTATGCACCCGGGCGCCGTAAACTTCTATAAACTCCGTTTCCGCAGGCGCACCATTAACTGTTTCATTTGCCATAAGGGATTGCGAAGATACTATTTAAGCGAGGTTCGGCAGGAAGTCAATAACCGGCTGCCGGCGGCTAAGCAGCAATCTCCCACGGTCTAAACGGCAAAGGTCATTGATTTAGACTGATTAATGGTACTGGCAATGGCAGCACTCTCATTTAGCAGGACAGCCTTCCATTCAATTTTTTCATCAACAAGTCCTTCGAGTTATCCACAATAATTAGGTTTGGCACAGTATTTCGAATTTGAAGCGCGAAACCTTTCAATTACAACTAAAAAATACTAGGTATGAAAAAGACCATTGGAATGATGGGGGGATTTGCTTTGTCTATGCTTTTCCTGACAGCCGCTGCCCAGGAACCCGTTACAACCCCAACAACTACTCCTACAACAGTTTGGGATGCCAAGAAAAATCCGACCGTAGATTCGATCAATGCAAAATATAAGGATCTTATGATCCCTGCCCGCGAACCGATGACTATTGACAAGATATTTCCTGTTATCGGCCAGTATCAATCTACAGTAAATACCGACGCTCCCGCCGTGACTATCACACTTGATCCGGAAAATAAAGGTATGATCTGGGTCGAAGGTGTACCCCAGGGTAAGATCAAGGCAATGCTGAGAAAATCACCTTCTACTTATAAGATCCCTGTCCAAAAAACGGAGGATGGAAAAGAAGTGAAAGAAGGCACCCTTGTATTCGACAAAGATGCCAATACCTTGAACATTGTTATCGGCACGCCTTATAACGCCGAAGATCCCCTGGCCGTTTTCAATACTGCCACGGAAGAGCCGGTAGTAGCCGAAGTAAAAACCAAAGGTTCCAAGACCAAGGTTAAAACAAAGGCAAAAGTGAAGCCATGGACTTACTCCGGTTCCAAACTGGTAGTAGAAACCGCTTCCACGACTACAAGTAATCAGTAACGTTTATACATTTCTAGGGTACGGATGGTAGAGGCTGCATTCTGCAGCCTCTCTTTTTTTACTAAAATATACCATCCAATAACCATTCAATACCAGTCTATTCCTGCAATAACCAAACAGGTGTTCGGCATGGACATACATTTTTTATTTGGTAAATCAGCATAAGCGCATTTCCTTTGCAGCAGCTCTTATAAAAAATACTTATCAAGAAAGGCAGAGGGTGATGGCCCGATGAAGCCTTGACAACCTCCCCGCGTTTGCAGTAATTGCAGGCAGAGGAAAGGTGCCAATTCCATCCGCCGGCTGGCGGACAGATAAGTCAGATAAATCGCTTCAAATAGTTTAATCTCACTATATACAAGCTCATCTGATTACCTGTCTGTTGGCAGGCAGGTCGGGTGAGCTTTTTGTTTTCCCAGTCAAACAGCCACTCCTTTCCGGTAAGTCGGTTAGTATACAGGATTTCATAGCCTTCCAATCAAGAGCAGGGAGCATGGCCTCAATAAAGGGCCACCCCTGATCAAATACGGTTGGGAATTCATTAGAGCGGTTGTTACTTGCATACCGTTCAATTCAATTATAGGCAAAAAAATTTAAAGGGGGAAAGGCAGGTGAATCGTAAATTTATAGTTACACAATTATTCAGGGACAGGATCGGACCGTATAAAATTGTTGCATGCCTGCGGGCAAGCAAGATCCTTCTACCCGTTTTAGGCTATAGGCTCCCGTTTAGTAACCGTTCAATATTGCATTCCAGCGAAATTTAAAAACATCAAAAACCAGTATTATGAGTTATCGTTTTGAAACCCTCCAGTTACACGCAGGTCAGCAGATTGACCCTACTACCAAATCCCGGGCAGTTCCCATTTATCAAACCACTTCCTATGGTTTTGACAGCAGTGAACACGCCGCCAATTTGTTTGGTCTAAAAGCTTTTGGCAATATCTATACCCGTATTATGAATCCCACCACCGATGTGTTTGAACAGCGCATGGCTGCATTGGAAGGTGGTGTTGCAGCACTGGCTACCAGCTCCGGTCAGGCTGCGCAATTCCTGGCCCTGAATAATATCCTGCAGGCCGGAGACAATTTTGTTTCCACCTCTTTCCTCTATGGCGGTACCTATAACCAGTTCAAAGTTTCATTTAAAAGACTGGGTGTTGATGTACGCTTTGCCGACGGTGATGATGTGGAGAGCTTCGTCAAGCATATTGATAAAAACACCAAAGCCATCTACCTGGAAACAATCGGTAACCCCCGGTTGAATATCCCTGATTTTAAAAAATTTGCAGACCTGGCCAAAGAATATGATCTGCCCCTGATCGTGGACAATACGTTTGGAGCAGCCGGGTATTTATTCCGCCCACTGGAACATGGAGCCCATATCGTCGTGGAGTCGGCTACCAAATGGATCGGCGGTCATGGAACCAGTATTGGTGGGGTGATCGTTGATGGCGGCAATTATAATTGGGGCAATGGTAAATTCCCGCAATTCATAGAACCCAGCGAAGGTTATCATGGCCTCAAATTCTGGGAAATATTCGGCGAAGGAAACCCCCTGGGCCTGCCCAATATCGCCTTTGCTATCCGGGCAAGGGTGGAAGGCTTGCGTGATTTCGGACCTTCTTTAAGTCCCTTCAATTCTTTCCTGTTACTGCAAGGCCTGGAAACACTTTCCCTTCGTGTACAACGCCACGTAGATAATGCACTGGCACTGGCCCAATGGCTGGAGCAGCACCCGCAGGTTGAATTTGTAGAATATCCCGGTTTAAAAAGCAGTCCCTACCATGAATTGGCAAAAAAATATCTTTCCAATGGCTTTGGTGGTATTCTCAATTTCGGGATCAAGGGCAGTAAGGAAAATGCAAGCAAGTTTATTGATTCATTGAAACTGGTCAGTCACCTTGCCAATGTAGGCGATGCCAAGACACTGGCCATACATCCCGCGTCTACCACGCATGAGCAATTGAGCGAGGAAGAACAAATTGCTTCAGGTGTAAGACCCAACCAGGTTCGGATTAGTGCAGGCATTGAACATATCGAGGATATTAAAGCAGATTTTGAACAGGCATTTGCCAAAGTTTTTGAAAAAGAACTGGTGAGCTGATTATGACCTTACAGTTTAATTACCCGAATGAATTTAAAGTAGAGTCAGGTGAAACCCTTCCGGGTTATCACCTGGCTTATACTGTATTGGGCAAGCTGAACGAAAAAAAGGATAATGTTATCTGGATCTTCCATGCGCTGACGGCAAACAGCAACCCGGCAGAATGGTGGCCGGGCCTGGTGGGGGAAGGGAAATTCTTTGACCCTTCCAGGTATTTTATCATTTGTGTCAATAAACCCGGCAGTCCCTATGGCAGTATTTCTCCCTTAAGCAATAACCCTTTAACTGGTCAGCCCTATTACCATAGTTTCCCCTCATTCACAATCAGGGATATGACCCGTGCTTACCGGCACCTGAAAGATGCATTGGGGATCAATAAAATTTTTATGGGCCTGGGTGGCAGCACCGGGGGTATGCAATTGCTGGAATGGGCCATTGAAGAACCAGATCTCTTTGAACATATTGTTCCCATTGCTACCAATGCCGCTTTATCGCCCTGGGCTATTGCCTTTAATGCTTCCCAGCGCATGGCAATAGAAGCAGACAGCAGCTGGCTGGAACAAAGGGCTGACGCAGGACAAAAAGGTTTGGCAGCTGCCCGTTCGATTGCCCTGCTTTCTTACCGTCATTACAATGGCTATGGCATAACCCAGCGCCGTGACAAGGCTTTTGTTGAATTGACAAAGGATGTAAGCTATGCAGCGGATAATTACCAGCGTTACCAGGGATTAAAACTGGTGAACCGCTTTAATGCCATATGTTATTACCGCCTTACCCAGAGTATGGATAGCCACGATGTAGGCTATTACCGCGGGGGGGTGGAAAAAGCCCTGAAGCAGGTGAAAGCCAAGACACTTGTCATCGGGATTCAATCAGATGTACTCTACCCCATCGGGGAACAGGAATACCTGCAGCAAACCATTCCCGGTGCCCAATTACTCAGCATTGCCAGCGATTTTGGGCATGATGGGTTTTTACTGGAATATGAAAAAATTGAAACCGCCCTTAAAAAATTTATTGAAGAACGAACTTCCTATCAGTTGAAAGTAGTGAATGAATAAACTTTTGCATGGACCGGAACGTTCCCCAGGTATCATAAACGAAACTAAAATGGATAACCATAAACAATTGACGATCGGATTATTTGGATTTGGCGTGGTGGGTGAAGGCCTGTACAAGGTATTACATCAAACTCCCTCCCTGAAAGCATCGATCCGGAAAATTTGTATCAAAAACCCCGGCAAAAAAAGAAATGCCCCGGCGGAATTGTTTACAACAAGCAAGGATGAATTGCTGAATGATCCCCTCATCAATGTGATCGTGGAAGTGATAGATGATGCGGATGCGGCCTTTCAAATTGTGCGGACCGCTCTTCTCAATGGTAAAGAAGTGGTGAGTGCCAGTAAGAAAATGCTGGCTGAGCATTTACCCGCTCTGCTGGATCTGCAAAAGCAAACCGGGAATTCACTCCTGTATGAATCAGCAGCCTGTGCATCCATCCCGGTTATCCGGAACCTGGAAGAATATTATGACAATGACCTGCTTCATTCCATAAGAGCAATTGTAAATGGTTCTACCAATTTTATTCTGACAAAAATGTTTGAAGAAGGGCTGGAATTTAAAGATGCATTATTGCTGGCACAGCAATTGGGCTTTGCGGAAAGCGATCCCAAACTGGATGTAGAAGGTTTTGACGCGGTCAATAAATGGACCCTGCTCCTGACCCATGGCTATGGAATTGTCCGGCATCCTGGTAGTTTATTATTCAATGGCATTCAAAATATACAGGGCGCCGATGCTGTCGTAGCCAAAGCCCGCAACCAGCAAATCAAGCTGGTGGCCCAGGCAAAAAAATTAAGGAATGGAAAAGTCGCGGCCTTTGTATTGCCGCAATTTGTAAACCAGGATGAGCATCTTGCCTTTGTAAAAAATGAGTATAATGGAGTGGTGATCGAAAGCTCTTTTGCCGACAAACAATTTTTTTATGGGAAAGGGGCCGGAAGTTTTCCCACAGCTTCGGCCGTATTGAGTGATATTGCTGCGCTGCGCTATCATTACCAGTATGAATACAAGAAACTTTATCATCACCAGCCTCATGAACTCAGTGATGATATTTACCTGCGGGTCTATGTTAGTTTTAATGACCTCGCCACTATCCCCCGCGAACGCTTTGAATGGATTGAAGAATGGCATTCGCAGGAAGAAAGAAAATACCTAGTTGGTGTCATTGCATTTGAAGAACTGAAAGAAAACAACTGGTGGAAAGAAAATAATACTTCCTTGATATTGACACCAGACCCCGTAATAGAAGATGTCGAGATCCGGAAATTGAAGAAGAAGAGTTTGGAGTTAGCGGGAGTCATGTTGTAAAGTACAAGGCATAACGAAGACTCAAGGTATAAGCAGGTAAGTTTCGATTAAAGTTAAAGGGCCATTGACTAAGCATTGGTATTGCGCCTTATATGTAATACTTGGCATTTGAACTCACAGATAGACTTATATCAGGAGATAAGGTTTCGCTGGACGAGGCGAACTTTATGCAAAAAATAGATACATATTTTTTTCCCTTTTTTGACGTTTTTTTTCCCTTGGTTTTGGCCTTTTGCTGATGGATATTTGGACAATAGTGTGTACATATTAGAGGACAATATTCGTGAAAACTGGCTAGGAATCGATAGCCTGACAACCGGGTAGCGCTGCGACAGTAGCGATGTATAACACTAAAGTGACTGCACCAGTTACTTAGTGCAGTACATGGAAAAACTTGTCAAACGGTAGGTTGGAGGCGGGGGAGGGAGGGCCCCGCCCTGGGGTCCCAAGAGTGCTAAACC
>DASUMO010000137.1:0-3330 GCA_036277695.1 Chitinophagaceae bacterium | reverse complement strand
CATATGACTATGACAGCAGCAATATTGCCCCGGGTGAAAGAGGAGCGTTCATGAGTGCATTGCGTTCCGCCCACCAGGATGAAATTATGGATACTGCACTGGCCTTTGTAGATGACGGGCTGGTAATAGCCGGACGGCTATTATCGAATACGGATATTGTTTCGATGGCTGTATTGACCAGCAGCAAAGCACTGGCGAGTAGTAAAGCCCTGGCGAGCAGTAAAGCCCTGGCGAGTGGCGTGGTGATTTATGATACAATGTACCTGGTGGAAGTATCACCACAGTCAATTTATAATTACCAGATTGATTCGGCTAATACTACGCTTGTTAACAGCAAGGCGCTGGCAAGCAGTAAGGCTTTGGCCAGCGGCGAGGTATTTGTCAATAGCAAAGCCCTGGCGAGTGGAGAATATCTTGTTAACAGTGAAAACGTAAATGACAGCAGTAATAATAATGTTATTGTGATTATTGATTCCGTCGACGTCTACCAGGATCCGGATAGTATTGTGCTGTCACCGCTGCAGCCCATCAACATGATTACGGGATATGATGTGGGTACACATGCCATTGTTCCTGCGGCCTTTTTATCACCCAACTTCCAGGTATCCTACCTGATAAACAACCTGGAGATCACTCCGGCTACTTTAACAGTTACAGCAGATGATAAACATAAGTCGTTTACAGCTCCTATTCCGGAGTTTACGGTTGAATTAACCGGCTTCCGTTTCGACGACGATTCAGCATCTGTAATCGGGGCACCGATCACGTATTATCTGTATGACGACAACGATATACTGGTGTATAACAGTGCCAGTCCGCCACCTACGCCACCGGTGCTGCCGGAAGGGGAGTATACCATTGTTCCATCTGTGCAACTGGCATTCCCCACGGATTATACTCTGGATATTGTTGCAGGTACATTGACCGTAGGTCCGCAAACGGTCGTCGTGGATGCAGACACAAAGATGATATTCCGCGGTGATCCATTGCCGACTTTAACCTCCACGATAACTGGTTTTGCTCCCGGTGATTCAGCAGCGTTGATAGTATCGGGGCCAACACATACTCTGTTTCCGGAAGATGGTTATGTTTTACCTGAGCCGGGTATTTACAGGATCCATCCTTCTGACCTGGTATTGCAGCCCAATTCAAGTTATGTCGTAGCCTACCAGGATGATTCACTGTTTATTAATCCAAAAGGCCAGGGAGCCAAGAATGTGAAACCCAAACTGGAATGTGTGGATACCATAAGCAATCATCCCAGTGGATTTAATTACGTGGCGCATTTCTCTTATAATAATCCCAACAGGACACCTGTATTTATATTCAGGGGAGAGGATAATTCCCTGGTTGCAGAAGGCAATTATTTTGGGTTGCAGCCCCAGCTCTTCATGCCGGGTACGCACTATTTTGATATTTATTTTGATGGAGCGAAGATGACCTGGGTACTGATTACCTATAATGGTAACCAAAAATCCTCCACGACTTCGCAGGCCAGTTCCACTTCATCGAAATGCCCGGCAGGGTTTACAACCAATGCAACATTGATTATGACACGCCAGGCCGTAGCAGACGAACCTGAAAATGTTGTTCGGCCGATAGTAGCGGATGGTATTTACCCGAATCCGGGTTCAGGACAGGTCATGCTCAATACAGGCGGTCTGAAAGCAGATATTCAAAACATATTCATTTATGATATATCAGGGCGCCGTTACCAGGCCAGGAAAATAACCAGGACAGCTGAAAACAATTTCAGTATGGACTTAAGTAACCTGCGAACGGGAATGTATATCGTAACCGTCCGAAACGGGGCGGGGAATAAGGTCTTTAAGTTTGTGAAAAAATAACGAGGGGAGAGGGAGGGCTGCCTCCCTCTTTTCCTTTTTAAAATCACCGTAGTTTATGAAGAAATACAATTTGTTTTACATGGCCAGGCTTGCAGCGTTGTTCCTGCTGTTGACGGGGGCCTTAATAAGTGGATGGGGCCAGTCTGTTGACAGTCTGAAAGCTACCCTATCAACGGCAAAGGATGATACGTTAAAAGTTGAAACGCTTTTACAGATCAGTGCGCTGCTCTACGGAAGCACCGATCCCAATGCAGCCATTCCCTATGCAGAGCAGGCCAAAGAATTATCTTCGAAATTAAACTATCCACGGGGAGTAGCATATGCCTACAAGTATATCGGCCTGGTACATTACCAGCAAAGCCGGAATGTGGAAGCGATGGACAACTGGAATAAATCGCTCGAAGTATTCGAATCCATCAATGACAAGGCTGGCATCGCCAATATGCTGGGAAATATAGGAGTCATTTATAAGGACCAGGGAAATGATGCCAAGGCCCTGGAATATTTCTTTGGGTGCTTAAAAGGCTCCGAGGAAGCCGGGGATCAGCTCCGGTATACGATTGCGCTTAACAATATCGGGAGCGTATACCAGCATAAAAAAGCCACCTATGATAAGGCCCTGGAATATTACCTGAAAGCCCTGCCCGCCAGCATTAAACTCAAGGACAGCCCGCTGACCGGTGTTATTACTGCCAACCTGGGTGAAATATACCTGGACCGTGGCAATAGCGATTCGGCGCTTTATTATTTTGAAAAGCTCAAGCAAATCTATCATGGCACTGCTGATATCCCGTATGCACTATACAATATCGGGAAGGCCTTTACCCAGCGAAAAGAATATGCACTGGCGCTTCAATACCAGCAACAGGCTTATGATTCTGCGGTGGCATTGAATTCTGAACAATACCAGTTGTATATCCTCAAAGGGATTGCCGATGTTTATGCCAATACCAATCAACACAGGAAAGCGCTTGACTATTACCTGAAAGGTGAGGCACTGTCAAAAAAACTGAATTCCACCTACGATTTGAAAAACAACTATGAGGGAGTTGCGGCGAGCTATGCAAAACTTTCTGATTATGGCAAGGCTTATAAATACCAGCAGCTGCTGATCGGGATAAAGGACACGATATATACCAAGGAAGCCGATTTGAAACTGGCTAACTACGAATTCAATTTTGAAATAGAGAAGAAAGAAGGCCAGATCGGTTTACTGGAAAAAGATAAAGACTTGCAGGCCGCTAATATCAAAAGGCAGAAGATCGCCAAGAACGCATTTATTGGCGGGTTCACGCTAATCCTGGTCATCGCTTTTATCATTTACCGTAACTATCGCGCCAAGGTCAGAACCAGCAAGATCCTCGACAAACAAAAGAATGAAATTGAAAACCTGCTGCTTAATATCCTGCCTGCTGAAGTGGCGCATGAATTACAACTCACCGGCCAGTCCACACCCCGCCATTATGAAAACGTATCGGTCATG
>DASUMO010000136.1:0-4426 GCA_036277695.1 Chitinophagaceae bacterium | reverse complement strand
GCTTGGAAAAAATTGGGTGTAAACATGAGGTAAGTTCGATATGTCTTCCTGCATGTAAGCTGATAATAATTCCCACGGTTGCCATGGCAGCAAGCCGATGCAGTTCAATTTCTTTTTTTTAAGGGTCAACCTTAAACCAGATCGCAAAATCTGTTTGCGGAACACAATCAGCTATATTTAAATTTTTGCATATCTGCTCTATACTTTATTACCGAACTTTAAAGTTAAATCGTAAGCTGTCTGTCCATCCTTGCCGACGAAGGCCCGCATTTGAACTTGTCTATTATCTTGTACGAATTTCTGTGAATAGTATTTGTCGGGTTCTGATAATAAAATACCGTCACACCAAAAGCCTCTTATTTTTTCGTCATTGATACTTTCAAGAGCTTTGGAAATTTTGTATTCAAGTGTCTCACAAAAGTCGTGGTCTAACAGTGTTCAATGTGTTTGAGTCATCAATATCGTTTTTGTCAGGTATAACAGGAGTCTGTCTATTAAGCTTGCAGGTAGCTTATTAATATACTAAACACCCCGTTTGGAGTAAACAGGCTTCGTTGAAGATCACGAAACTTACCCTTCACCTTTTAAATGTTATTTTTTATTTAGAGAGGACTAGAATTCTGCACAAAATACAGTTGTTGAATCTAAAATTATTAGAACAAAGCCTTCTGCAACTCGCCATCATCCTGTCCCAGCGGCGGCAGGTTGGGCCATTCGAACGGATCTGTCTTTATACCCTGGTCGGGCCTGGGTTTGGTAGAGCGGATCGTATAAACAGGCGTGTAGATTAATTCGGAGGAGGGGATCTCGTAATCCAGGATCGCCGCGATCCCGGCATCGTCAAGTTCGGGATCCAGCCATTTTAATTCCAGTTCCTTGGGTAAAAATAATGGCATCCGGAAAGCCTGGTCACCGCTGTTATGGATCTGCTTCATCAATGAATTAGCTTCGCGGGTGATCAGGGAGAAAGTGCCGGTAACTTCACCGGTCTCGATATTCGAAGGGCGGTTGGGATAATGGTAAAGCCCCGGGATACAAAACATCTCCCGGTCCTTTAACTGCACATAATAAGGTACTTTGTTTTTCCAGCCTTTGATCTCCCGGTGCTCAAAAATTCCGTTCACCGGGATCAGGCATCTTTTTTTCCGCAGGCGGTGCCAATAGGATTTCTTATCGCCCAAAATTTTTTCACTGCGCGCATTACACATAGAATTCCGCATCTTTTTTATTTTTTCAGGGCTATCCATATAATCGGCAATAACACCCCATTCAAAGCCCCGCAGTTTCAGGTGACCGTCTTCAAACAGAATGACCGGGTGTTTTTTAAAGGCCTGGGCCAGTACATGAATGCTGAGACTGAAATCAATTTCCAGTTGGGGATCGATTTCAATATTCTCAAAATAATCTTCAATGGAGTCGAGCGTTATGCGGTAGGAGATATCATAACACATATTCGGCGTTTTCTATTTCGGCTAATTTAACCATTATTTCCCGCGCACGAAACCGGAGCCGGGCATAGACTTCACCGAACTGCACATCGAGGGAAAACTTTACCTGGTCCAGCCCCGGGTACCAGTGCAAACGATATTCGATAAATGCCCGGATCTTTTTGTCCAGCAGTTTGCGGGCCCTGCGTTCCGCGTCTTTTACTTTTAACATCATGAACACATTGCCTTGCGCTAATAACTGGTGGAGGCGGTTTAGATCGCCGGGTTCCCCAAGCCAGAGTAGTTCCCGGTTGGGATCATCGTTCAGCACATCATAATATTGCTGTGCCGCGAGCGCCCTTTCAAAATGAATCATCACAAAGCCTTCTTTGTTTTCCTCGAATGGGGGCCGCCCTCTCTGATAGGTTTGTTTGACAAAGGCCTTGACTCCCTTTTGCTGAAAGGCTTTGATAAAACGGGGCTCAAAGGGATGCAATGGATTGAACATGGTTAACTTTTTACGGTCATTACCTGGTTGATTCGCGTGGTATAACAGGGGGACAGGCGCTGGGCTCTTAATTTCCATTTTTTTCCGTAGCCATGGCTGCCATAACGCAGCATGTCCTTTCCAAAAGCGTTATTGGATTGGTCGATTGTCTTCATCAACGCCGCGTCTTTTATCCTGTCACGGTTGTCAAACAATCCTAATTGTATTTGTTGTTGCGCTACAATATCCATCAGCATTACCCCGGCTTTCAGGTAATTAAACCCCGGCCTGTAAATCAACTGCAGGGCTTTGCCAGCATAATGGATAATCTCGGTTGAACTGCTGGAGGCAACGGGCAGGCGCAGGGTGATGCCAGCCATATATTGTTGATCGCCGCTCCGGTAAGGATTGGTTTGCAGGAATACGTGCACGCTCCGGGCACAGCTTTGATCATTCCGTAATTTGCGGGCGCAATTGGCGGCATGGCTGGCCACCGCCTGGGTAATATCTTTCAGATCGGTCAGGAGTTTACCAAATGAGCGGGCCGTACAAATATTTTTTTTCGCAGGCGGGCGTTCTTCCCAGCCAAATGCACGGGTGCCCCTTAATTCAAAAAGCAGGCGCTGTCCCTGGACTGACATGTTCCTCCTGATCCATTCTTCCGGCGCTTTCAGGAGATCGGCGGCCGTTTTATAACCCTGTTCTAACAGTAGCTTGTGATACTGGTGGCCGATGCCCCAGATATCGGCGGTTTCGGTGGCCGCCAGCAATGCGTTGATGGCTGCCGGGCTGGTAGCGGCATGAATACCGATCTTCGTTTTTTGTTTTTTGGCAAAACGGTTGGCCATTTTGGCCAGGGTCTTGGTCGGTGCGATGCCGATGCTGATGGGCAGGCCGGTATGTGACAGGATTGTTTCCCGGATATTCATTGCCAGCCCAACCAAATCCTCCCCGCGATATTCAGAAAGATCAAGGAAGGCTTCATCAATTGAATAAACTTCCAGCTTTGCGCCAAAAGTTTTCAGGATCTCCATGACCCTCTTGCTCATGCTCCCATACAAGGTATAATTCGAGGAGAAAATGGCCACCTCTTTTTTCCGCAGTTTTTCCGCTATCATAAATACGGGCATGCCCATTTCTATCCCGATTTCCCTTGCCTCCTCGCTGCGGGCAATGGCACAGCCATCATTATTGGAGAGTACCACAACCGGCTTCCCGTTGAGGGAAGGATTAAATAGCCGTTCCACGCTGGCATAAAAATTATTGCAATCGACCAGGGCAATCATTTCATTAGGGTTGAAGTTTGATGATAACATGCGTCACAACCCCCCAGATCGAAAAATCCATATCCCCGGTCACGCGGATGGATTTATAGGCCGGGTTATTGGGCGCGAGGAAAATTCCTGAATGCGTTTTGACAAAATGCTTGATGATATTTTCCCCTTCCAGCGAAGCGATCACGATACTGTTATTGCGGGGTTTTAGCGATTTGTCAATGACCACGAGTGAATCATGTGGAATATGGGCATTTTTCATCGAATCGCCTTTGACCCTTGCCAGGTAAACCGATGTGGGATTGGGTTGTAAATATTTCCTGAGATCAATATCCTCTTCCATATAATCGGCCGCAGGAGAAGGGAAACCTGCCTTCACCGAACCGATATAACGCACACAAGGGGCTTTCATTTTTACTAAATTTATTAGCAAATTAGCCCAAAAGAAAAACCCGTACAAAACTTTTTGGGTTTTGAAGGACGGGTTTGAAAACGAATGGGTTAAGATTTATTCGGGGAAGAAAATCCGGCTAGGCCCGGGTCCAGACCGTGGTCTTTCCAAAGAAAGAAGAACCGAGATAGCCCCTGATTTCCAGGTTGGCGCCTTTCAGTTTCATCTTGCTTTGATAGGTCTTTCCGCTTTTGGGATCATAGATCTCGCCTCCGGTCCATTCCCCATCATCAAATCTAAAACCGGAAAGTATAACCAGGTGCTGAATAGTCCTGTTTTGCAAGGAGGCATCAGGATTACGGACATCCTTTTTCGGCGTCTTTCCATCGGCCTGGTACATATCCTTTGTCCAGATGATTTTTCCGAAATAACTATCGCCTGATTTATAGATTTCGATCTTGGCATCTTTTTCATCATTCATCCAAATGCCTTTGATGGCATCGGGCTGCCGGGCAAACCCATAGACGAAAGAGCTGAGGAAGAATGCGAATAAAAAGAATTTTTTCATGTTGTTGTTTTTAATGATGAATAAAAGGGAGAAAAATTGAATGAAGCAGGGGCAGGCCGGGCAATTATTTTGCAATTGAAATAACCAGGTTCCGGCTGCCCTCTCTTCATAAATCAATTGGCAACGATAAATCCTTCCTTCTGCATTTTTTTATAAACTTCTTTGTTAACGGCCTCCATCAGCTTGCCTGTGTTTTGAGGATCTACTGAACTGGTGAGGCTGCTCCAAACCAGTTTGTCTTTTTTCAGCGAATACACATTGGTCTCAATGGTATAGGTT
>DASUMO010000135.1:0-8969 GCA_036277695.1 Chitinophagaceae bacterium | reverse complement strand
AACTGCATTTGCAATTGCCGGTTTCCTTTAGCGGCCAGCTGCAGGGCATTTTGTAAACTCAGCTCCCTGGCCTGGGACAGGCTGCCTTTAGATACGAACAGCAACACTGGCAGCCATATTAACTTTTTAAGATTCTTTTTCATAACGATTTATATTAGTTGTTAAGCAAATTTTTTTTTTGAATGGTTTCTGTTATGGGTATCCCTTCCTCTGTCTGGTTTTTTCTTTTACCGGAAGAGAGATAAGAGTATACGGCCGGAATAATGAAAAGTGTAAGGATACCGGCGAATAATAATCCCCCGGCGATTACAATACCCAGTGACTGACGGCTGTTAAAGGTCAGGGCAACAGGCAAGGCACCAAATATCATTGCAAGCGATGTCATCAGGATCGGACGGAACCTTTGCCCGGCCGCATGTATGGCTGCATCGAACTTTGATAAACCGGATTCCTTTAAATGATTGGCAAACTCTACGATCAGGATACCATTTTTGGTAATCAATCCTACAAGTGTGATTATTCCTATCTGGCTGAATACGTTCAGGCTTTGCCCAAACCAATGTAAGCTGAGAAGGGCGCCTGTTACCGCCATCGGTACAGTCAGCATGATGATCAGGGGATCCCGCAGACTTTCAAACTGCGCAGCCAGTATCATATAGATCAGCAGTAATGCAAGGACCAGAGTAAAACTGATATTGCCCTGGCTTTCATGGTAATCCCTGGACTGGCCTGCCATCGTTGCTTTAAAATTTCTACCGAGGACTTTTTCTTTAATACGTTCCATTTCCCGAATTCCCTCTGCCAGGCTTACCCCAGGCGCAAGGCCTGCCGATACCGTGGCGGAAGTATACTGATCATAACGATAGATGGCAGCCGGACTAATTCCTTCATGAATGGTGACCAGGTTGTCTAAGGAAATCATTTGCCCGTTTGCAGAGCGGACATAGATTGAACGCAGATCACTGATATCATCCCGGTTCGATCTTTCAACCTGCCCGATTACTTCATACTGCCGGTCATTCTGCAGATAGTAGCCATAACGCTGACCCGAAAAAGAAAGCTGCAGAGCCCTTGCTACCTCCTGGATGGAAACACCCATCAGCGCCGCCTTATTCCTGTCAATATTTACTTTTAACTCAGGCTTGTTGATTTTAAGATCCGCATCCACAAACATGAGCTTTTTGCTTTGCCTTGCGGCATTTAAAAATTTCGGTAAAACCGAGGATATACTATCCAGGTTAGGTGCCTGTAAAACAAACTGAACCGGCATACCCCCGCCATATCTTGTACCAATGGTTGGAGGCAGATAAGGAAACAGGAGAATATTCCTGAATTGACCCGAAGCCAAGGCATATTGGTTATACAATTGCTGGATTGTAGTCTTTCTTTCTTTAGGATCTTTCAGGTAAACCGACTGAACGGCGAAGCTGGTTGGAGCCGGGGCGGGAATGAATGAAATAGCAACCATTGAATAAGTTTGGTACAGGCCCTCTGTTGACTCATTAACATAGTTCCCCACTTCGATCATATTCTGCCTCATCTTATCAAAGGATACACCTTCCGGCGCTATCGCAATCAGGCTCATACTGCTCCTGTCCTCCAGCGGAGCCAGTTCAGAAGGCAATTTTTTCCCGATAAAAAATATCAGCCCTGCGGTTGCTCCTAAGAAAACCCAGGCCAGCCAACGACGCCTCATAAAAGCTTTTAACCAGGCAGCATAACCATTGTTGAGCCTGAGAAAAAAGGGCTCTGTTTTGCGATAGAGCCAGTTCGGCTTTTGCCGCTTCCGGAGCAGGTAAGCGCTGAGCATCGGCGAGAGGGTTAGTGCCACAAAAGCTGATACCAGTACCGAGCCCGATACAACAATGGCAAACTCTTTAAACAACTGACCACTGATGCCTCCCATGAAAATAATGGGCATGAATACCGCGGCCAGCGTGATCGTAGTTGAAATGACGGCAAAATAAATCTCACGGCTGCCAGCAAAGGCTGCCTGCAAAGGACTCATTCCTTCTTCCACCTTTTTATAAATATTCTCCAGAACCACAATTGCATCATCGACTACAAGACCGATTGCCAATACCAAACCAAGCAGGGTTAATACATTGATGGAGAAACCGGCCAGATACATTATAAAAAACGCGGAAAGGATTGAAACCGGAATAGCCACTACGGGAATGACGGTAGAACGCCAGTCGCGCAAAAACAGGAAAATAATAAGCACCACGAGTCCAAAGGCAATAAACAGTGTTTCTTCAACTTCCTTAATTGATTCCCGTACCGGTTTTGTAAAATCAAAACCCACGGTAAGCCTGTACTCAGAGGATATCTCATTTTTTAATTGCTCCAGTCGCCGGTAAAATTCATCTACAACCTTAATCGCATTGGCATCCCGTTGTATCTGGATGGCCACGCCGATACTGTTTGCATTCTTTCCGCCTGTCCCATTGATAATAGCGTTCCGCTCATTCATTTCGCCTAATTCAGCATAACCAATATCCTTTAACCTGATTACAGCATTCCCGGCCTGCTTAATAATCATTTCATTGAACTCTTCCGCTGTACTCAGCCTTCCCAGGGTCCGAACACTCAAATCATTATTTCTGCCTTCAATCCTGCCGGAAGGCAGATCAATATTTTCTTTTGATAAGGCTACACGTATATCCTCCGGCGTCAACCGGTAAGCTGCAAGCCTGACGGGATCGAAACGAAGTCTCATGGCATATTTATGCTCTCCCACTACTGCCACGCGTTGAATACCGGGGATTGACTGCATCCTGTCTTTGATAACGGTTGAAGCGAGATGACTAACCTCTTTAATATCCTTTGTATCACTTTCCACGGCCAGGAAGGCAACCAGGTTATCCGGCGAACTTGCCTTTTCTACAATGGGAGGATCTACATCCGCCGGCAATTGGTTTTTGGATTTCGAGACCTTGTCCCGCACATCATTCAATGCATCCTCCAGGTCAATTTGCCGGTTAAATTCAACAGAGATTACACTTACCTGCTCTCTGGATTCAGAGGATATCGTGCGGACGGCGTTGGCCTCAGCAATAGATTCCTCGAGAGGTTTCGTGATTTTGGATGCGATCACATCAGGGCTTGCACCCGGGTAAAATGTGATGACAGAGATAACCGGCGGTTCCGTCATCGGGAACTCCCGGACGCCGAGATAACGCCAGCCCACCAGCCCTGCTATGACGATCAGGGCGGAAAAAACGCCCGCCAGGACCGGCTTTTTTATACTTAAAGAAGGTAAACTCATGACTTATGATTTTCGGTAGTTATTATTTGGATACAGCCATCATTACCGGCATCCCGTCTGCTGCACGAAGAATATTAGAGATCATTACGGTATCACCATTGTTGATACCCGAACTGACCAGGGCTTCCTTTTCATTACGGTTGCTGACTGTAACAGCAGTGATCTTCGCTTTTCCATTTTTTACCAGGAAAACCGTATAGCCTGAACCTCCGGGTATCAAAGCTTCTGTTGGTATCATAATACCTTTTTCGTTCTCGGCCCTGGTATTAAAATATACCCTGGCAGACATTCCTGCTTTTAATTTGTTGCCCGGGTTTGCTGTGCTTGCCTGCACTGTGATATTTCTTGACAACATGTCGACAGCGGCTTCGGAAGAAACCACTATGGCCTCCATTTTTTCAGAGGTCAGCTCGGTACTGAATTGAATTTTTGTTCCAATGGTAACCTGGGATAGGTATTTCTCCGGAACAGTAAACTGAACTTTCAGCGTGCCCTGTTCCTGCAGCGTAACGAGCGGCATACCCGGGGCCACCAGGGTTCCCGTATATGCCTTGGTAATACCGATGAGGCCTGAAAACGGTGCCCGGATAAATGTCTTGGAAAGCTCCGTATGCAGGATATCCTGCGCGGCCTTTAATGACTGTAGTTTCGTTGAAGCAACATCATATTCTTCCTGGCGAACCGTTTCTGTTTTCAACAATTCCCCGAAACGGGTTTCGTTGATTCGTGCCAAATTTAAATCTGCCTGTAATTGCCGAATCCTTGCACGAATATCTGCGTCATCCAGTTTATATAAGACCTGGCCCTGGCTCACATAACTACCGTCCCGGAATAATACCGAGCTAATTTTTTTTGGTAACTCACTCATGATATCGACGGTACGATTGGGCACCAGTGATCCGGCTACGGTTTCCGACTGCTGCAGGGATACCTCTTTGGCTACAACAATATCAACTGGTAAGGCTTGCACCGTTGTGGAGGCGCTATTTTTCTTTTCTGCCGCCTGGGATGAACAGGCTGACAATCCTATTGTCAAAAGGCCTGCGATTAATAACTGGAAAATATTCGTTTGCATACTACTTGGTTTTATTCCTGATTAATTAACTCAAATGTAGTATGGCAACTGGGTGGCTTGCTTACACTTTCACCCCTAAGATTTATATATAATGGACGGTAAAAAAAATTAAACCCGGCTTCGCAGATTATTGTCAATGAAGGAAAGTAATCCCTTTGTGCGGGATCCAGAGACAGGATGGCATTGACCAGCCAATATATAATAAAAAGACCCCGCAGACGCGGGGCGCTTTATAAACCAAAAAACCACCAAACTGACTTATAATTTTGAAAACTTCAGGCGGAGACTATTACCCACCACACTTACACTGCTGAGAGCCATGGCAGCCCCGGCGATCATCGGATCGAGCAAGAAACCATTCAGCGGATAAAGTACGCCTGCCGCAATGGGGATCCCGACCAGGTTATAAATAAAAGCCCAGAATAGATTTTGCCTGATCGCCTTCACTGTTTTCTTTGAGAGCTGTAAAGCTTTGGGAATGCTGCTAAGGTCCGATGTTATCAACGTCATTTTAGCCACATCCATGGCAATATCACTTCCTTTACCCATGGCGATGCTTACATCAGCCTGGGCCAATGCATGACTGTCATTAATTCCATCACCTACCATTGCTACCGTTTTGCCTTCTTTCTGTAACTCCTTTACAAAAGCTGCTTTATCAGCCGGCAGCATTTCAGCCCTGAAATCAAGCAAACCTGTTTCGGCCGCAATCGCTGCTGCGGTATGCTGGTTATCACCCGTAAGCATATATACTTCCAGCCCTTCGGACTGCATTTTTTGAATCGCCAGCTTTGAGCCGGCTTTAATTCTGTCGGCAATAGCCAAAATTCCGGCCAGCTCCCTGTTTTTGGAAAATGCGATAACTGTTTTTGCCTGTTGTTGCAAGCGATTGATGAACCCGTTTACTTCCTCATTTATTTTAACCCGGTTTTCATTCAACAGTTTGATATTTCCCACCAGGTATCTGTCATTCCTGTAAGTAGCCGCCACACCCCTGCCAGTAATACTTTCAATAGTATCCAGTGAGACGGGGCTGTTGCCTCCATCTTTCAAATAAGCGACAACCGCTTCTGCCAGGGGATGCTCTGATTGCAATTCGATGGCCAGTAATACAGCCTTTAAGTCCTGCTTCGAATCATCATCAAAGAATATATTGTCAGTGACCCGGGGTTTGCCCTCTGTAATCGTACCTGTTTTATCTAAGATCACCGCATCCACTTTATGAGCCAGTTCCAGGCTTTCGGCATCTTTGATCAGTATATTATTTTCTGCTCCTTTACCCACGCCGACCATAATTGCCGTTGGAGTGGCAAGACCCAGGGCACAGGGGCAGGCGATCACCAATACTGTTATAGCAGTGAGCAGGCCATGAGTCAGGGCATTATTCCCACCCAATAACATCCAGGAAATAAAAGTGATAATGGAAATGCCTATAACAACCGGCACAAAAATACCGGCTATCTTATCGACCAGTTTCTGAACAGGCGCCTTGCTTCCCTGGGCCTGCTGTACCATCTTAATTATTTGGGACAATAATGTTTCCGCACCTACTTTTTCAGCCCTGAATTGAAAACTTCCTTTTTGATTGATGGTACCAGCAAACAGCTTCTCTCCTTTTTTCTTTTCCACTGGAATGGGCTCACCGGTTATCAAACTTTCATCTACAAAAGACTGGCCCGTGATGACCTCACCGTCAACCGGAATTTTCTCACCCGGTTTCACCACCAGAATATCCTCAGCCTTTACCCTGCTGATTGAGATCTCTTCGCGCTGACCATTCTCTAAAACCCTGGTGACGGTTTTAGGCTGTAATCCCATCAATTTTTTCAGAGCCGATGAAGTATTTGATTTAGCTTTTTCCTCCAGCATCTTGCCCAACGAAATAAAGGCGATTACGACTGCAGCGCCTTCGAAATAATTATGAGAATGCAATCCTCTTGCATGCCAGAATTCGGGGAAAAACGTATTGAAAGCACTGAACAGCCAGGCGATGCCGGTGCTCAAAGCCACCAGGGTATCCATATTTGCCTTTCCATGCCGGGCTTGTTTCCAGGCATTGGTAAAAAAGCTGCGTCCAAAATAAAAAACAACCGGGGTAGCCAGGGCCATCATGATATAATTGCCGTAAGGCATATCCATGAAAAACATCCCGATAATAACCAGCGGTAATGATAGCGCTGATGACCAGATCGTTCTTTGCCTGGCAGCTTTATATTGTTTCTGTTGGGCAGCTTCCTTCAATTCCTGCTGGTTTTCTTTTTCTATTACCAGGTCGTACCCAATCGAGCGAATGGTATGCTGGAAGGCTTCAGGATTCGCAAACTGGGGATCATATTCTACCCAGGCCTCCTGGTTGGCAAAATTCACACCCGCATCTTTAACACCCTCTACCGACTTCAGCATGGACTCCACACTCACAGCACAGGCGGCACAACTCATTTCCAGTACGGGGTAGCTTTCCCTGATCAACCCGTTTTTGGATTTTGGCTCAGTTAGGCTCTTGCTGCCGGGGGCAATTAATGTCTTTTCCATAAAAAGCTTTGAAACAAAACTAAACCCGCATATTCTGCATATCGTTACATAATTCATCCATTTATGTATATAATTTTAGCCCCTCCGGGAAAAGAGCCGGAGATTTACGCCATGAGAATTATCGACCTCAGCCATACAATTGAAAACGGCACACTTACCTATAAGGGATTGCCGGCGCCGGTTATTTGCGACTACCTGAGCAGGGAAGATTCCAAAAAAGTTTATGAAGAAGGGACCGAGTTTCAAATTGGAAAAATTGAAATGGTGACCAATACCGGGACTTATATTGATTGTCCCTTCCATCGTTACGCCGAAGGAAAAGATTTTGCCGCCCTGGCGGCGGATTTATTTACCGACCTGGAGGCGGTTAAAATCGTTGTTCCTTACCGGGAACAAACAGCTATTGATGCCGGTTATTTTAAAGGAATTGAGCTTACGCATAAAGCGGTATTGCTGCAAACGGGCTGGAGTGAACATTGGGGTACGGATACCTATTTCGAAAACCATCCATTTCTGACAGAAAATGCCGCACGCTATCTCAGTGAGCAACAAGTATTCCTTGTGGGGATTGACTCACATAATATCGATGATACCTCCGTCAAAAGCCGGCCTGTTCATTCAATCCTGCTGGCGGCTGAAATTTTTATAGTCGAGCACCTATGTAACCTGGAAATGGTCCCGCTCAACAATTTTCAATTTACCGCCCTGCCTCCAAAATTTAAAGGAGTGGGAACTTTTCCTGTAAGAGCCATAGCCAAGACAATCACCTGATTCTTTTTAATGCTTGTCTCCCCTGCAAAGAAGGTTGGAATTATGGCATGTCAGCCCGCCCGGTTTCAGTTTCATTCTTCCGGAGCTGTTTAAAATGCGAAGGAGTCATACCGGTTTGTTCCTTGAACTGACGGGAAAGATGTGCCACGCTGCTGAAACCCAGTTTAAAGGAAATATCAGCCAGTGTGTCATCTGTATATACCATCAATTCCTTGATTTTTTCCACACGAAAGTTTATGATGTATTTTTCCAGGGTGTTATTCTCCATTGAAGAAAACGTGGTACTGATCGTATCATAGTCCTTACCCAGCCTTTCCGCTGCCAAAACGGAAAACCGAAAATCGTTAGGAAAATCAAACACCCCGTTATATACTTCTCCCACCAGGGATTTCACTTCTTTTACCAGTTTGGCCTTTTTGTCTTCCAGCAGGGAAAATCCAAGGGGCGACAGCTTTTGTTCAATCAAAGCAGCATCCGGGAGGGATGTATGGGTTGCCAGTGTTACTTCCCCCAGGTTAATGTCCTCCAGTTCCAGGCCTGCTGACTCCAACTGGTCTTTGACGGTGGTTATGCAACGCTGGCAAACCATGCCTTTGATCAAAACTTTATTCGCTTTTTTCATGCGCTTTGAATTAGGCAACAAAGATTGTATTCTGCCAGGCTGTTCCGTTACAATATTTTGAGAGGGGTTTATAAAATTATGGGTTAAACCTTGTCGAGCGGCTTTCGCTGGTTCTCTTTTAACTGTTTGAAGCGGGAGGGTGTGAGGCCAGTGACTTTTTTGAATTGCTGGGATAAGTGCTGAACACTGCTATAGCCTAATTTATAAGCTATCTCGCTCAGGTTTAGCTCATCGTACATCAGCAATTCCTTTACCTTTTCGATCCGCTGCAGGATCACATATTTTTCTATGGTCACTCCTTCCACTGAGGAAAACAGCGTGGTCAGGTAGTGATAATCCATTTTTAATTTTTCCTCAAGGGTGGCGGAAAGTTTTTTATTGAACTCGTCTTCATCATAACCCTGGACCATCGATACAATGACGTTCTTGATGCGTTCTACGGTCCGGGACTTTTTATCATCCAGCATTTCAAACCCGGATGCCTGCAGGCTGTTTTTGAGATTCTCCAACTGGCCTGCCTGGGGTGGTTCTGCCAATTCCACCTGGCCCAACTGGATATTTTTATAAGCAAGGCCTTCTTTATCCAAAAGCTGCCGCACAGTCATAATGCAGCGGTCACATACCATGTTCTTTATATAAACCAGCATACTTATTGTTAAATAAAGCGGGACCTGCTATTTACTCCCAAACCACAATCGTAA
>DASUMO010000134.1:0-7703 GCA_036277695.1 Chitinophagaceae bacterium | reverse complement strand
AAACAGGTACAGGATGCATATAAGGATTTAGTAATGGAAAAAGAATTTGAAAAATCATTAGCAGCAGGATAATGGAATTGAATAAATACAGCAAGACGATTACGCAGGATCCGACGCAACCGGCGGCACAGGCCATGTTGTACGGGATTGGCTTAACCGAAGAGGATCTGAAGAAAGCCCAGGTGGGTGTGGTGAGCATGGGTTATGATGGCAATACCTGCAATATGCATTTGAATGAACTGGCGAAAATAGTAAAGCAGGGTGTTTGGGATAATGAACTGGTAGGACTGATATTTAATACGATCGGTGTCAGCGACGGGATCAGCAATGGCACCGATGGCATGCGGTATAGCCTGGTCAGTCGTGACCTGATTGCGGATTCGATCGAAGCTGTTTGCGGCGCGCAATATTATGATGCATTGATTGCTTTGCCCGGCTGTGATAAAAATATGCCCGGTTCATTGATCGCTATGGGGAGATTAAACCGTCCTGCGATCATGGTTTACGGCGGCACAATTGCTCCCGGTCATTATAAAGGTGAAGCACTGAACATTGTTTCTTCCTTTGAAGCATTGGGAAAAAAGATTGCCGGCCAGTTGAATGATGAAGATTTTAAGGGTATCGTGATGAATAGTTGTCCCGGTGCCGGCGCCTGCGGTGGCATGTACACCGCCAATACCATGGCGGCAGCCATTGAGGCATTGGGTATGAGCCTGCCTTATTCCTCCTCGAATCCCGCACTGAGTGAAGAAAAAAGGGAGGAATGCCTGGCTGCGGGCAAAGCGATTCGCTTATTGCTGGAAAAAGATATCAAGCCCTCTGATATCATGACCCGTAAAGCTTTTGAAAATGCGATCACCGTGATCATGGTCCTGGGGGGCAGCACCAATGCCGTATTGCACCTGATCGCGATGGCTAAAAGTGTGGGACTAGCATTAACACAAGATGATTTTCAGTTTACCAGTGATAAAACACCGGTACTGGCCGATTTCAAACCCTCTGGAAAATACCTCATGCAAGACTTGCATGAACATGGTGGCCTACCTGCAGTGATGAAATATTTATTGCAAAAAGGTATGCTGCATGGCGATTGTTTGACAGTTACCGGTAAAACGGTTGCAGAGAATTTAGCAGGTGTTCCGGATCTGGATTTTAAGGCTCAGAACATAATTTACCCGTTAGACCAACCGATAAAAAAAACGGGACACCTGCAAATCCTGTATGGCAATCTGGCTGAGAAAGGCAGCGTGGCCAAGATCAGTGGCAAAGAAGGCGAAAAATTTCAGGGACCTGCCAGGGTATTTGATGGTGAATTTGAGTTGATCGCGGGCATTCAAAACAAAAAAGTGAAACCCGGTGATGTAGTGGTGATAAGACAGGTAGGTCCAAAAGGAGCTCCTGGCATGCCGGAAATGTTAAAGCCCACCTCTGCGATCATTGGTGCAGGCCTGGGCAAATCGGTGGCACTGATCACAGATGGCCGGTTTAGTGGCGGCACTCATGGTTTCGTCGTGGGTCATATTACACCGGAAGCATTTGATGGCGGGCTGATCGCACTGGTAGAAGATGAGGACCCGATTGAACTGGATGCAACAAACAATACGATCACTTTGAAGGTGGCAGAAGAAGTGATTGCTGTGCGGAGAAAAAAATGGAAACAACCTGCATTAAAAGTTACCAGGGGTGTATTGTATAAATATGCGAAAACCGTGAAACCGGCTGATGAAGGCTGTGTAACCGATGAAGCTCTTTAATGCCATGACAGGAACTGTAACTGAACTGGAAATAAAGTTCAAATGGGCTTTAGCCCAGCATTGATAATTGCCCCGGGATTGATAATTGCCCCGGGATTGATAATTGCCCCGGGATTTATCCCGGGGTATGAAAAAAGAGAAACAAATGGGCTTTAGCCCAGCAATGTTTATTAACCCGGGATTGATAATTGCCCCGGGATTTATCCCGGGGTATGAAAAAAGAGAAACAAATGGGCTTTAGCCCAGCATTGTTTATTAACCCGGGATTGATAATTGCCCCGGGATTTATCCCGGGGAATGAAAAAAGAGAAACAAATGGGCTTTAGCCCAGCATTGATAATTGCCCCGGGATTTATCCCGGGGAATGAGAAAAAGAAAACAATTGGGCTTTAGCCCAAAAATGGCCATTCCAGAATTTGAATAAATGAATTTTTATGAGTGATACAATTGCAACAATTAAACCTGGCGGACAAAAAACCGAAACCTCCAAAACTTCCCCCGCCGGGGTTGTGCCGGAAGGAACCGTCTCAGGCAGCGTTGCGGTGCTCGAAGCTTTCATTGCCGAAGGTGTTGATATCATTTTCGGATATCCCGGCGGCGCCATTATGCCCATTTATGATGCACTCTATGATTATAATGACAAACTGAAACATATTCTGGTGAGGCATGAACAGGGCGCAATTCATGCAGCACAGGGTTATGCCCGCACCAGTGGGCGGACAGGGGTAGTATTTGCTACCAGCGGCCCGGGGGCAACTAACCTGGTGACAGGGTTGGCCGATGCCATGATTGATTCGACACCGCTGGTCTGCATTACCGGGCAGGTATTTGCGCATTTACTGGGAACAGATGCTTTCCAGGAAACGGATGTTATCAATATAACAACCCCTGTTACCAAATGGAATTACCAGGTAACGGATGCCACGGAGATTCCTCATGTATTGGCCAAGGCCTTTTATATTGCCGGAAGTGGCCGGCCCGGTCCTGTAGTGATTGATATCACCAAGAATGCGCAGCTGCAAAAATTTGACTACCAAGGTTATCAAAAATGTAATCATATCAGGAGTTACCGGCCTAAACCTATCGTGCGAAAGAGCTATGTGGAAGAAGCTGCTAAACTCATCAATGAAGCAGAAAGGCCTTTTGTCATTTTCGGCCAGGGCGTAATCCTGGGTAAAGCTGAAAAAGAGTTTACCCGTTTTATAGAAAAAGCCGGTATCCCCGCTGCCTGGACCATCCTGGGTATGAGTGCCATCCCGACCGATCACCCTCTTGGCGTAGGCATGCTCGGTATGCATGGAAATTATGGTCCGAATGTGCTCACCAATGAATGTGACGTATTGATAGCAGTGGGTATGCGCTTTGATGACCGGGTAACTGGTCGCCTGGATAAATATGCCAAACAGGCAAAAGTGATCCATCTCGACATTGATCCAGCCGAAATTGATAAAAATGTAAAAGCCACTGTCCCGGTATGGGGCGATTGCAAAGAAACCCTGCCCATGCTAACTGAATTACTGGAACAGAAAGTCTACCCGCAATGGTTACAGCGTTTCAGGGATTATTATAAAAAAGAAGAAGAGATGGTTATCAATGATGAACTAAACCCTACCGGAGAAACATTGACAATGGGTGAAGTTATCAGGGAACTGAACGAACTGACAAAGGGCGAAGCGATCATTGTTACCGATGTGGGCCAGCACCAGATGGTAGCCTGCCGCTATGCCCATTTCAATCAAAGTAAAAGTAATATTACCAGTGGCGGATTGGGGACCATGGGTTATGCATTGCCTGCTGCGATCGGGGCCGCTTATGGTGATCCCTCGAGACCTACGATCGCTATTATCGGGGATGGTGGATTTCAGATGACACTGCAGGAACTTGGAACTATTATGCAGTTTCGTCCCAATGTAAAAATCATCATCCTGAATAATAATTTCCTCGGCATGGTGAGGCAGTGGCAACAACTGTTCCATGAAAAAAGATATTCGTTTGTTGATATCACCAGCCCCGATTTTGTGCAGGTAGCAAAAGGATTTGGCATACCCGGTAAAAGCATTAACAAAAGAGAAGAATTGAAAAATACGCTGGCTGAAATGATCAATCATGATGGCAGTTTCCTGTTGGAAGTAATGGTTGGAAAAGAAAACAATGTTTTCCCGATGGTACCACAGGGTCGTGGAGTGGCGGAAATTGTCTTGAGCGGCGAAGAACTTTGATTCGATAAAAATTTATTACAAAAAGGAACAAAATGAATACATCTCCAACTATTCGCACACTGCTCTCCCCTGCCGGAGTGGCGGAAAAGCACCGGGATGGCGGGGGCAAACAGGAATATACCATTACGGTATACACGGAGAACCAGATAGGTCTGCTCAATCGTATTGCTATTATATTCTCACGGAGAAAGATTAATATCGAGAGCCTGAATACCTCTCCTTCCGAAGTGGACAGCGTCCACCGATTCACCATTGTGATCAATGAAACAGAGGAAGTGGTACGTAAACTATGCCGGCAGATTGAAAAACAAGTCGAAGTATTAAAGGCTTATTATAATACCCAGGATGAGATCGTTTGGCAGGAACTGGCCTTATATAAAGTACCGACAGATATCATTGCAGAAGAAGTGAAAGTGGAGCGCCTGTTGCGTCAATATGGCGCCAAGGCAGTGGTGATCCGTAAAGACTATACGGTATTCGAAGTAGCCGGTCACCGAGAAGAAACCGATACGTTGATAACTGTCCTGGAGCCATTTGGACTAATTGAATTTGTTCGCAGCGCCCGGGTGGCGATCATTAAAAACAGCGATGGCTTTCATAAAAAATTAAAAGAATTTGAATACCGGGAACCCGGTGAAGACACGATCGAGAACGAATTCCTGAGTGAAAACGAAAAAGTATTCAGTATGTAAAAAAAAGGCGGATAGTCTGAAAGTCAGGAGAAATATCCCTTAAATCTTTCGGACTTCCGGGCTTTCAGACTTTCGGGCTAAAAATTAAAATCATCTCTCAACTTTAAAACATATAACATGGCAAAGCTCAACTTCGGCGGGGTGGAAGAAAATGTAGTAACAAGGGAAGAATTTCCACTCAGCAAAGCGCAACAGGTATTGAAAAATGAAACAGTGGCCGTGATAGGCTACGGTGTGCAGGGTCCTGGCCAGGCACTGAACCAAAGAGATAACGGTATTAATGTGATTGTGGGCCAGCGAAAAAATTCCAAAACCTGGGATAAAGCCATCAAGGATGGGTTTGTACCCGGTGAAACGCTTTTTGAAATCGAAGAAGCCCTTCAACGAGGAACTATTATCTGCTACCTGTTAAGTGATGCCGCCCAGATTGCTTTATGGCCAACCGTTAAAGACTATCTCACTCCCGGTAAAGCGCTCTATTTCTCCCATGGCTTTGGCATTACTTTCAATGAACAAACCGGGATCATTCCACCAAAAGATGTGGATGTATTCCTGGTGGCACCAAAAGGTTCGGGAACTTCCCTGAGAAGAATGTTTCTCCAGGGCCGGGGATTGAATAGTTCCTATGCTATTTACCAGGATGCAACCGGCAAAGCATTTGACCGAGTAATTGCCCTGGGTATTGCCGTGGGTAGTGGTTATCTTTTTGAAACTGATTTCAGGAAAGAAGTATTCAGTGATCTTACTGGTGAAAGGGGAACGCTGATGGGTGCGATCCAGGGTATTTTCGCTGCACAATACCAGGTATTAAGGGAAAGAGGGCATTCACCCAGTGAAGCCTTCAATGAAACGGTTGAAGAATTGACGCAATCGCTGATGCCATTGGTTGCCGAAAATGGTATGGACTGGATGTATGCCAACTGTTCAACCACGGCACAAAGAGGTGCCCTTGACTGGTGGAAACGTTTCCGCGATGCCACCATGCCCGTGTTTAATGAACTCTATGACAGTGTGGCTTCAGGTAAGGAATCCCAACGCTCGATCGATTCCAATTCACAGCCCGATTACCGCGAAAAACTGGAAGAAGAATTGAAAGAGCTGCGGGAAAGTGAATTGTGGCAGTCTGGTAAAACAGTGAGAAGCCTGCGACCCGAAAACCAGCCGCAGCCGGAAAAACACGTTCATCCCACTTCCTCCACTAAGGAAGTGTTCAGCAAACTCATCACTGAACACCTTGGTTAATGTTATAAAAATTATGCAGCAAGCAGTCAAACATAGTACGGCATTGGATTTTGTTACAGCATACCTGAGGCTGAAGAAAGTGGTAAACAGAACGCCGCTGATTTTAAATCAAAACCTCTCGCGTAAATACCGGTGCAATGTATTCCTGAAGCGGGAAGACCTGCAGGTAGTGCGCTCCTATAAATTAAGGGGGGCTTACAATATGATGAGCAGCCTGCCGGCAGAACAATTGTCAAAGGGAGTTGTTTGTGCAAGCGCCGGTAACCATGCGCAGGGTTTTGCTTATAGTTGTAAAAAACTGGGAATAAAAGGCGTCGTTTTTATGCCCGTGATCACACCCCGCCAGAAGATCAACCAGACAAATATGTTTGGTGAAGGTAATATCGAGATCAAACTGGTTGGCGATACTTATGATGATTGCGCCCTGGCTGCAAAAAAATTCACAGAAGAAAACCAAATGACCTTTATCCCACCCTTCGATGATCCGCGGATCATTGAAGGGCAGGGAACGGTCGCGGTAGAAATCCTGGAAGAACTTTCAGACATTGATTATTTGTTTGTACCTGTGGGTGGTGGAGGCTTGGGCGCCGGCACCGGAACTTATTTCAAAACCTATTCACCCAAAACCAAAATTATAGGATTGGAACCCGAAGGTGCGCCTTCTATGACCGCTGCTTTGAAAGCAGGTCACCCGGTCACAGTTGAGGATATTGATCGTTTTGTTGACGGGGCGGCTGTAAAACGCGTGGGTGATCTCAATTTTTCGATCTGCCGGGAAGTACTGGATGAAATGCACCTGGTTCCGGAAGGAAAAGTTTGTTCAACCATTCTGAAACTGTATAATGAAGATGCAATTGTGGTGGAACCAGCCGGCGCTCTCAGTGTGGCAGCGCTGGATGATTATGCCAATGAAATTGCAGGAAAAAACATTGTATGTATAATCAGTGGCAGCAATAACGATATTGACCGCATGCCCGAGATCAAGGAAAGAAGCTTACAGTATGAAGGATTGAAGCATTATTTCCTGGTCAATTTTGCCCAGCGGCCGGGAGCTTTGAAAGAATTCGTCAATTATGTACTGGGGCCTAATGATGATATCACCCGCTTTGAATACATGCAAAAGACCAATAAAGAAAGCGGGCCAGCGCTGATTGGTATTGAACTGACTAACCGGGAGGATTATGATTTACTCCTGTTGAATATGAAGAAATATCATGTCAATTACAAAGAGCTGAATAAAGATGATACCTTGTTTGGGTATGTAGTATAAACCCATCCTGGTTTCACCCGCTTGGGTAGTTCAAATTGGAAGATGGATGTCTTGATTATCCTCAAGATTTAGCGATAGAAAAGGCATCTTCTACAAACATTCATTAGTCTACCATTCCTGTGGAAAATATTTAATAACTAATCCCCTTATCCCTGAAGAAAAATCGGTAATTTACAAAGGTTGCTTGCTATTCGTTCAGCCTTGGCTGGACTTTTTTATAAAACTTCTAAAACACACTCGTTTTGCCTATGGCAAGTAACCAGGGATTATATGATCCTTCCTTTGAACATGATGCCTGTGGTATCGGCTTTGTCGCAAATATTAAGGGGCATAAATCACACCAGCATATCACGGATGCATTAACGGTATTGGAAAACATGGAACATCGTGGTGCCTGCGGTTGTGAAAACAATACAGGTGATGGTGCCGGTATCATGATTCAAACACCGCATGAGTTTTTCTTTGAAGAGTGTTTGAAGCTGGGTGTTCACCTTCCCTCTTTTGGTAAATATGGAGTGGGTGTTAT
>DASUMO010000133.1:0-8697 GCA_036277695.1 Chitinophagaceae bacterium | reverse complement strand
AACAACAGTTTTTATCAAAAAATACAGGAAGGACCTCAGCTCAGAGTAACCTTCAAAAATAGCTACATCTGTCGATTATTCAGGAGGCGGGGTTTATCCCTGCCTTTTGTTTTAAACCACTTTCCCTCTGGCTCACTACACTAACAATCGTTATCTTTGCGCCCTAAATAAAAATGCTATGCCCAACGAAGTTTATATCATTTCTGCTGTTCGCACCCCCATGGGAAGTTTTGGAGGAAGTTTAAAGCCTTTATCCGCTACGCAATTAGGCGCAATTGCAATCAAAGGAGCCTTGCAAAAAGCGGGAGTCAAACCAGAGCAGGTGCAGGACGTATTGATGGGCTGTGTAATACAGGCCAACCTGGGACAGGCACCAGCCCGGCAGGCTGCCAAATTCGCCGGCTTACCCAACGAAGTCAATTGTACCACGGTGAATAAAGTCTGTGCCAGTGGTATGAAGGCTATAGCACAGGCCGCCCAAAGCATTGCATTAGGCGATGCCGATATTGTTGTGGCAGGCGGAATGGAGAGCATGAGCAATGTTCCCTTTTATGTAGAAAACATGCGTTGGGGGAATAAATATGGGAACAGCACGATCGTGGATGGTCTGGCCAGGGACGGCCTGACCGATGTATATGATGGAAAGGCTATGGGCAATGCGGCCGAACTCTGTGCCCGGGAATGTGGTATCAGCCGGGAAGAACAGGATGCATTTGCTATTGAAAGTTACAAACGCAGCCAGGCAGCCTGGGAAAAAGGTTTATTTGAAAATGAAGTGATACCGGTTGAAATACCGCAGCGAAAAGGTGAACCGCTGGTAGTGGCAAAAGATGAGGAACCATTCAATGTAAAATTTGAAAAAATCCCTTCATTGAGCCCCGCCTTTACAAAAGATGGTACGGTAACGGCAGCCAATGCCTCCACTATGAATGATGGGGCGGCAGCATTGGTCCTGGCCAGCGCTGAAAAAGCAAAAGAACTGGGATTGAAACCCATTGCGCGTATACTTTCTTATGCAGATGCTGAACAGGCCCCTGAATGGTTTACCACTACCCCGGCGGTCGCTGTTCCTAAAGCGGTAGCAAAAGCCGGTTTGAAAATGGAAGATATCAGTTACTGGGAATTGAATGAAGCTTTTGCCGTGGTAGGTATTGAAAACAGCAAACGAATGAAACTGGATCCTTCCAGGGTTAATGTTCACGGCGGTGCTGTGTCGTTGGGTCATCCATTGGGCGCCAGCGGGGCCCGGATCATGGTAACCCTGCTAAATATATTAAGGACGAATAACGCAAAATATGGCGCAGCCGGCATTTGTAATGGAGGAGGTGGTGCCAGCGCCATGGTAATCGAACGGCTATAAATCAATTTGAACAGCAAAAGCCTCCCATTAAGAGAGGCTTTGTTGTTGCTGGTAACCCTGAATGTGTATCTTACCCGTCCAAATTTTTTCTATAGACTTCTCCTTTACATTATCGCCCGCTCACCTGTAACAATTTTCCTACGGCTTGTTTAGACCCAACTTTTAATACATACATAAGCTGTGCACGGTGGTGTCCGGGAACCTGCAGTTGAAATTGTCTTTTACCAGCAGTAAAATAACCCTGGTAAACAGTACTTATTTTTTGTCCCGTCATGGAATATACTTCGAGTACACCCTGTCCGGAAACTTTTGACTCCACTATAAAATTCACGTTGTCGGTAAAGGGGTTCGGATAGGCTGTAACCGTGATCGGGTTCTCAGCTTCTCTTGCCATCGTGGTTGTGAACAGGGGATCGGCCAGGATAGGTGCCGGGAATAACATCTCACATGTTTGCTTTTCGGGATAATAATCCAGGAATCTACGGCCCTCATCAAAGGATTTATTAATGGTATTGATCGCATCATTGATATCCTCATAGGAGGGCACTCCGTTAATACCCGGTTCCTTGGTTCCCCCCAGCACTTCGTTTGCCAGGGCAAAAAGATCGCCAACAGTGCCCGTAGCTCCCAGGTAGTCCACTACGTTCTGGTTCATTAACAGGGAGGAAACAGTATTGTTTTCACATTCTTCCACAACAGTTGCATCGGGACCGCAACCGCTCATTTTCTGGGTAGTCAGGTATCCGCTGCGGATCGGGAACAAAAGGAGCTCCCCGTCATTCCAGCGGGCATTAAGGCCTAAGGTGATCGTCTGTGATAATAAAATATTATTGATCTTTCCCTGTCTTGTTAAAAAGTCAGGATAACTAAAGCAGGGGTCTGTGATAATGCAGGCGGCTCCACCTGGAAGTGTGGTAGCTGTGCTACCACCGGGCATTGCCTGGTTCAGGCGAATAGCACCCTGCTCTGTGGCGGGAATCCTAATATATTTTGTGGTGCCAATAGTTAGATCCGTTGTGCCCAATAAGAATTTGATCGTATTCACCGGGTTGGTACCTAAACAACTCTTGCCATTCTTGCCGCCGTAATAACCCTGGGTAAGGGTGTACAATACAGAACAATCAAAAACAATGACGCGGGCATTGGCCGTCCTGCTGGTACAATAGTTGGGTGCAATACCAGTCCCCCATACGTAATACGTTCCTGCTTCAAGGCCTGACCAGGTAAGTGCTGTACCTGTACCGGTTTGCGGAGCCTGTATATCACTGTTGTCGGATAGTTTTTTCAACTGGTAACTCACGCCGGGATATGATCCTGTAAGCGTAATTGTTCCCGTATTCGGTGCGGAAGCGCAATAATTGCTGCCGGTGATCGGGTAAATGGTCGATTCTGGGCTGATAGAAATGGTTACGATGCTGCTTGTATGGGAAGCACATGCCGAGCCTGCCGTGGCTATCCGCCTGAATTGTGTCGTTTGCCAGATTACCCCTGGTGCATAATCCTTAGCTATAGCTCCTGCTATATCGGCAAAGTTACCTGTGGTCCTGGACTGCCATTGATAGGTTGGAACACCGTTGCCACCTGTTGCCACGGAACCTGTGAGCCCGGCCGGCGTAGATCCGGAACAAATGATCTGCGATTCGGCGATTGAATTATTGCCAATGAGTTGCTGGATGGTTATTTTAACAGCATCGGAATTAGTTTCGGCACATACGCCGCTTTTCACGATAGCCCGGAACCAGGTATCCTGCGTCAACGCCCCCACGGTACCAATTGTCAGCGTAGCACTGGTATTATTGATCGTAGAGACCCCGGAACTGAAATTGGACGTAGTGGAACGTTCCCATCTTAAAATTGAGCCGGTATGACCACTCAAAGCGAGATTACTGTTAAGTGAATTACCACTGCAAATCGTTTGCGGGGCGCTCACACTGCCTCCAACCGATGTTGGATTTACAGTTATTTTAACCGGGATTGAACTGGCAGCAGTACATTGCCCGCTTTGAACAATGGCCCTGAACCAGGTGTCCTGTGTCAACTGACCCACCGCAGCAATGGTAAGTGTAGTACTTGTATTGGCAATCGTAGTTACACCTGAATTAAAATCCGCCGATATTGATCGCTGCCAGCTAAGAACATTGCCTACATGACCCGTAAGCGAGAGGTTACTATTGAGCGTATGATTATAGCAAATCGTTTGAGCATTTCCTACCGTTCCGCCAACTGAAGTGGGATCAACAGATATTTTAACAGCACTGGAATTTGCTTCAGCACAGAGACCACTTTTCACAACAGCCCGGAACCAGGTATCCTGGTAAAGCGCGCCAATGGCGGAACTGCTCAATGTTGAACTTGTATTGGCAATATCAGATAATCCCGAAGTAAAATCGGCAGAATTGGAACGTTGCCATTTTACTACCGCACCGGTATTCCCGCTAAGCGCCAGGTTGGAGGAAGGTTGACTACCATAACAAATCGTTTGCGGAGCAGCCACAGTTCCGCCAACTGAAGAGGGATTGACGGTGAGTGCAGCACTATTGGACTGCACACTGGCACAGGCACCACTTTGCAGAGTTGCACGGTATAGATAACCATTCATTGAATAAGTGACCGCAGAAATATTCAATGTTAATCCTGAAAGATTATAAATCGCGTTATTTGAAATCGGGGACCAGTTGTTACCGTTATCGGGGCTGACTTCCCACTGGATGGTGGGTGCAGGTGATCCTCCCGTCTGGGCTACTGAAAAAGAAGCTGCTGATCCATGACATTTTTCTTCTGCGGCAGGTTGGGATGTGATGGTCGGGGGCGTACAACAGGAGGTAACGGCAACAGTCTTTGTTTCCGTATCCGTATTCGCCTGTGGGCTGGAAGCATCAGTAACCGTTAATGTCACAAGCAAATTATTGGCTGAAACCGGCGTATATGTATAAGGGTTGCTGCCGGAATTTGCAAGAACGGCATTAGTGACAGCGTCTTTTATTTCCCAGCTGTACTGGTAGGGTTTATTGCCTCCTGTTGACGATCCGGTTCCTGTGGTAGGACTACTGAATGTAACCGGTTGGTACAAGGTATTACCCGGGCAGGAACCGCTGTAAACAAAATTTGCCACCAGGGGTGCAGCTACTGTAAAACTTTGACCCGCATAATAACGGCATTTAGGATCGATTGCCCCGCAATTGGAAATACTCCCATCGGGCATCAGGAAACTGCATACAGTAGTCGAAGGTGCCTGGTTATCCCAGGCCGTATATACATTCACGAGTGAAAGCGTGGAACCACAGGGCCAGGAAATTACCTGGTCCAGTATACGGGTATGCTGCCCCTGTATAAAATCCTCGGGATAGCATTGAGATATGCGCCCCCCTGGTTGCCCGTCAATCACCAGGTCGCCAATTATCAAAAAACCGTATCGCTTATTAGCCGTAGCATCAAAAGTCACTTTTAGTTTCACAGAGACATTTTCTTGGCCGGGGATACAGGTATTGGGTAAGGGACCAAGGGTAAGAGCATCCACCAGCTCTACCTTGATAATTGTCATATCACCGGAAGTACAGTTGCTACCGGGACATGCCCCCTGCCCTTTGGAGGAAGTAACTACAAAAAATAGCGATGCCAGCAGCACAAGAAATTTGTAGTAAAGCAATCCAATGTTGATGCCCGGAAAAATACTTTTCCAGGGTATAGCCAGGGCCACCGGCTGCTGGGAGCGGTAGATTGGCTTTTGTTTCTGAGGGTAGGTTAATTTGTCCATAAGGGTGGCTTTAGTATTATTTATGTATTGATGGAATGAAAGAAAAAATAACTGGACAAATGACCGGCAATGCTGCATGCAATCAGAAGATATACGGGGAATGATGGCATAGGGTCCTTGTAGTTTTTAATTACACTAAATACGGTATTACGATGTCCGGGTTTGGTTCGGAGGATTGGGAAAGCTTTTGATGGAAAAAAAGAATAATAGCCGGCTTAATTAGGATAGTCACAACAGAACCGGGATTCCAGGGTAAAGGATAGTATGATCAATACAGGTGCATTGAGGAGTAAATCAGGGAAGGTTTATGAGAGGAAGAGGATTGGTACGGATTTCCGAGGAGATGGAAAGATTTTTTAAACCTGGCCTCTAAAGTAGAAACAATTTTTAAATATCAAAAGCATTCATGATTATTTTTTATAGTTTATAACCGATGACCAATGTTTTTATTCAAAACAATCCCGGTCATCGCCTCACGTAAAACTCCGATAGGGGATTGTATTTTTGTCTTTATCCGGATTAACTAATTGCTTTTTTTAATTGATAATCACTACCCGCGCCTGGCATTAAATCATTCAGGCATTATAATTGCAATTATTGGGCAACTAAAAACAATCCGCTATGAAAGCAATACGCGTTTTTTCACAGGCCTTATTATTTACACTGGCAACCCTTGCCCTGTTTTCCTGTAACAAAGACAAAAATAAAAGCCGGCTTACGGTTTACCTGACCGATGCACCGGCTGCTTATGATGCCGTCAATATCGAAATCGTGGGAATGGAAATCAAAGCGACCACGGGTGACGATGAGAACGGCTGGCAGGAACTGCCGGTGAATGCGGGCATTTATAACCTGCTTGAATTTACCAATGGTATGGATACCATATTATCATCGGTTGAATTACCGGCGGGCAAAGTATCCCAGTTACGCCTTATACTGGGTAATGATAATTCGATTGTTATAAATGGTACAAGTTTGCCATTGCCTTTGCAGACACCTTCGGCCCAAACTTCCGGTTTAAAATTTAATATCCATGCCGACCTGGTGGAAGGAGTGGAGTATAAAATGTGGATTGACTTTGACTGCGCCCGTTCCGTTGTGGTAACCGGCAACAATAATTATATCCTGAAACCGGTTCTCCGCACTTTTACCGAAGCGACCAGCGGCGCCATAAAAGGAAATGTTCAGCCTGCCGCTGCCCAGGCAGTTATCTATGCAATCAATGCCGCGCTGGATTCATTAAGCGCCATTCCGGATCCGGTAACGGGCGACTATCTGGTTCGCGGGGTGCCAGCCGGCACCTGGAATATTTCTGCCGATGGGAATAATGGTTATATGGACCAGATTGTAAATAATATTAGTGTTTCCCTTGGACAAGTAACCACGGTAGATACGATTACACTTGTTCAATAAGGATAAATACCGGATTCAGAAAATAAACCCGTCCCTTGTATTATTCGCAAAGACCCCCGTTAATCGGGGGTCTCTTATATAATATGCAAAAAAAATCACGGGAGCTAAAGCACCGGCGGTTTCCAATCCATTTTTACTTCATATAATGCAAATTTGGTATGCACTTTTTAGGCAACTGCTCTAAAAAGGGTGTTTCCGCGCGGCCTTGAATCGTAATACTACGATATTGACTTTAAAACTTACCCGGATTGCTGGCAGGTTTGCCCGATTGACCCTATACTTGTATATCCAATCTCATCCTTTAAAAACTAAAGCTATGAAACTCTCGCATGTGCTCTTCTGGTTTGTGTACCTGGCCCTGGCGTTGATCTCCCTAAGTTCCTGCCATAAGGAAAAAGGGAATTCCCGGCTTACAGTTTACCTGACGGATGCCCCGGCAGCTTATGATGCAGTTAATATTGATATTGTAAGGCTGGAAATCAAAGCTACGGATGACTTTGGCGAAGGTTCCTGGCAAGTTCTTCCCTTTGCCAATCCGGGTGTTTACAACCTGCTGGATTTTACCAATGGCATGGATACACTTTTATCTTCCCTGGAGCTTCCGGCAGGAAGGGTATCTCAACTCCGGATGATACTCGGAACAAATAATTCAATTGTGGTGGATGGAACAACAATGGATTTACCCTTAACAACTCCATCGGCGCAGCAAACCGGTTTAAAATTTAATATTCATGCAGATCTAAGGCCAGGAATTGAATACAAGCTCTGGATTGATTTTGATTGCGCCCGTTCTGTTGTATTATCAGGAAATGGGGAATATAAATTAAAACCAGTCATCAGGACATTTACCGAAGCTACCAGCGGCGCAATCAGTGGGGTGGTGTTACCTGCAGCCGCTGAAGCCATGGTCTTTGCCACTACGGATACTGATACGCTGGGAGCTATTCCTGATCCCTTAACAGGAGCTTTCCTGATTCGCGGTGTTCCGCCCGGAATTAACTGGAAGGTAACAGCTGATGGAAATAATAATTACCAGGACCAGAGTTTTGAAAATATTAATGTCGTATTGGGTGAAACCACGGTAATGGATACCATTACGCTTGTCCAATAGTATAGCTAATTGCCGTAAAACAAAAGTCTCTTCAATACTGAGGAGACTTTTGTTTTAAACCAATCCTGTTATATAGTTTATTTAGAACTTAAGTCAGCACGGAAAAATAGCATTTCGCTCCAACGATGCTCGATGCATTTTGCATAATCTGCAAGATAGTTAGTCCATGCGCCTTCGCCATTTACGGCATTGAATCTTTCAGGCATAGGCTTCCGGTAACCGGTAGCGAGCTCACTCAAGCCAGCTTTTAACCGGTTTACAGTAGTAATTTGGGGTGCCCCGGAACTGGCAGCAAAATAAACAGCAACGCTTTCATTCCCTGCTTCCCAGGCCTTTTTCATAAGTTTCACCATATCCCTTGCCATCAGGATCATACCAGGTTTTGGAAACATGTGGGTGATAATGATCTTATCGGCCCAATCACCAACCTGTACGGTACTCAAATCAGTATTATATTCACTGTACCCGGAAGTTCCTGCGCCCGTGGTAAGCGGTGATACGTTTTTATCCCAGTCGGCTGTATGTTCAGCCCCCAGGTTGCCTCTTTTTTCGAATTGATCCCAACTTAAAGGTCCTTCGGTGACGTGGAAACCGCCGGCATCCGGTCCGGATTCAATGGAATAAACACGCCAGCTCCAGTCTCCTTTATGAAATTTTTGGGCATGTGCGGTAAAGGCCTTGTTGAACTCAGTGATCTTGTCTGGTTTGGGAAATACCCGGAAAGTGCTAACGACATTTTTGTTTTGGCTTATTCCAAATAATGGAATAAGTAAACAGAGAAGAAAAAGCTTTCTCATGTTTGAAAATTTAGGTGGTTAAGAAATGAAGGGTAGAGTAGAAATAGGTGGCGGAAGACGGGGAAGATATGAAAAAAAACCAGAAGAAAAATTATTATTAGGCGAACCCGCTATTATTCGTTAAGATAAAAAATAAGCTTGTATCCGCGAATCCAAACGTGCTTTATTGGGTAAGGGCTTTTATTTTTCTGTCCACCTCTTCCAGCATTTGCTGATCCTTTTTCGTGGTAGCTATCTGGCGGGCTGTTTCCAGGCTGCCGAT
>DASUMO010000132.1:0-8743 GCA_036277695.1 Chitinophagaceae bacterium | reverse complement strand
GCCGCCCGGGCTGTAACAGTCACCCTCGAATCTAAAGTGGACGGGGTTCGTTATCCTGATCAAACAGCAATGCCGAATATTCCTTTACAATTGCAGGCACGGAGTTTAGGCAGCAATTTCAGTTACTTATGGTCGCCCGCTACCGGACTGAATTTTACAGGTGTGAGAGATCCTGTTTTCGTTTATGACCGGCAAACGGAATACCTGGTCAGCATCACTTCTCCTAATGGATGCATTACAGTGGATACAATACTGGTAAAAATGATAGGGCCTGTTCCGGACAGCACGCCCTATGTATTTGTACCGAAAGCATGGTCGCCCAATGGAGACGGCCATAATGATTATTTATATCCTTTGACCATTCATATTTCCCAGATCAACTACTTTAGAATTTTTGATCGCTGGGGTAAGAAAATGTTTGAAACAACCAATTTCAGCCAGGGCTGGGATGGAAAACTTCAGGGCATCGCCCAGGGAATCGATGTATATATTTGGACTTTTGAAGGTATTTCGACCGAAGGAAAGATATTCAAAGCGGCAGGCCAGGCCGTTTTATTAAGATAGAAACAGATAACTGGTATTGGTCAGACCCGGGACGGTCGGACCCATACTAATAAACAGCTTTGATCGTACCGTTCTGCCATTTGAGGAAATACAGTTTTTTGTTCTCGAAATAATCGAGTGTAGGTGAATCCGGGTTTACCAGTACGGGCTGGATATCGAACTCACGGAATATATTGAATTCACGGCGGGTGAGATTGGAAGAAAGATCCCGCCCATATTTATCCAGCAACTTGGCAAAACGCCAGGTGGCTTCATAGCCTCTCATCACCATATCACTGGGCCGGGCAAACAAAACATTGGTGAAATGACTCACGATGCTATTGCTGACCTTGTCGGTGCGGGCATTGTAAAAAGGGGTACAGTAAATTATTTCCAGGTCTTTGTATTCAGGTTTGTTGAAATCCCGGGCGCCATCCCAGGTTGGCATACCCACGGCTTTAACCGGGTAATCCTTGTTGATTGCAGCGAGGTGACGAGCGAGGCGTTTGCCAAAGGCTTCGTTCAGGCTGCCGGCAATGCAAATGCTTTGCCGGTTACTGTCCAACTGGGCCATTAAATGATTTACTGTAAAACTATCTGGCAGGTCCACGTATTTTACACGGAATGGACTGGTTGCCGTTTTACTGTAATCGGTCATATAGTTCCTGATCACATCTTCAATCATCCCTTTTTTGCGGAACACTATTACAGGGCTGGTGGAGTAATAACGCTGTACGTGGCGGCAGGTGGCTTCTACCTGTGTTTTCAGCGTGGAATTAAGCATCACGAAATAGGGATTGGCCCGCACACCGCCATCATTGGGCAGGTTGACATTGATTACAGGGATACTTTTTTCCAACCCGAAATCGGCATAAAATCTCAATTCATTACTGGAGCAATGGGTGAGGATAAGATCCACATCCTCCATTTCGGGCTTTTGTAATTGTTCGCTGATGGGTTGTTGGGAGGATTTATTATCATAAATAAATACTTCCAGGTTCACACCTTCTTTGGATAAAGAATCGAGAGCCAGCTGTGCTCCTTCATAAAATTCCAGGCCGGGGCTGAAAAAATCCGGGAACTGGTTTTTTGCATAGCGGTAATTGTCCATGCTATCGAAAGCCGAATCCAGGTAGAGCGGCGCAAATATGGCAATCTTGTAATGATCGCTGTCCTGTTTGTAATGACTGCTGTCCTCTTGCGAATAAGATAGCTTATTCAATACCAGCAGGGGCATTAAAAAAGCTATGATCAATATCTTTTTTTTCATTGTTATTATTACTTTGCCTTCCATCAACAAATGAATCCTTGGTTCTTGTTGAATTTACCTTCTATTTGGGCAGGCCTGATTTACCACATAACCTTATATCATTCACATTTTACACTTTCTCCGCCGCGACGGATTCGTCGGACAGATCCCATTCACCATTCACTACTCCCACTCAATCGTCGCGGGCGGTTTGCTGCTGATATCATAAACCACGCGGTTAATGCCTCTTACCTGGTTAATGATCCCGCTTGACATTTGTGCCAGGAATTCGTAAGGAAGATGGGCCCAATCGGCTGTCATTCCATCCACGCTGGTTACGGCCCTGAGTGCGACCGTGTACTCATAGGTTCGTTCATCACCCATTACGCCCACACTTTTAACCGGCAATAAGATTGTGCCAGCCTGCCAGACGGTTGCATATAAACCTGCGTCTTTCAATCCATTAACATAAATATGATCGGCTTCCTGCAACAACCGTACCTTTTCCTCGGTAACCTCGCCCAGGATGCGGATAGCCAGGCCCGGTCCCGGGAAAGGGTGTCGATCAATAAGATCAGCAGGTATTCCCAGCTCGTGACCCACTTTTCTTACCTCATCTTTGAATAAATACCGCAGGGGTTCTACCAGGTCCAGGTGCATTTTTTCCGGTAACCCCCCCACATTATGGTGGGATTTAATGGTCATGGAAGGACCGTGAACCGATACGCTTTCTATCACATCGGGATAAATAGTTCCCTGGCCCAGCAGCCCGATGTTTTCTATATGTTTGGCTTCTTCCTGGAATATATCAATGAATAGTTTTCCAATTGCTTTCCGTTTGTCTTCGGGTTCGGTTTTTCCCTTTAACGCATCATAAAATCGTTGCCGGGCGTCGATACCCTTTACATTCAATCCCAATTGTGCATAGGTAGCCAGCACTGTTTCAAATTCATTTTTTCGTAGCACACCATTGTCAACAAAAACACCATGTAACTGTTCCCCGATTGCTTTATGGATCAGGGTAGCTGCAACGGTTGAATCGACTCCGCCACTGAGGGCCATAACTACATGACGATTGCCAATTCGTTTTTTTAATTCGGCTACAGTATCGGTGATAAAATGGGCAGGTGTCCAGTCCTGCGAACAACCGCAAATACTGACCAGGAAATTATAAAGGATCTTTTTCCCTTCGGTGGAATGGTAAACCTCGGGATGAAACTGGACCCCGTAGAGAGGGAAATCGGAGCTATGTTGTAGGATGTCCGATGACTGAGGACTTCCATTTTTTCGGAATGCAGCTACGGGAATGCTTTCGGTGGTTGCCAGCAATTCAAATCCCCGGGGTAATTCCTTGATCGTATCGCTATGGCTCATCCAAACCTGGCTGGTAGGGGAAATGCCCTGCAGCAAAACATCCTCTTTTGATCTTTGCAACTGGGCCCGGCCATATTCTCTTTTATTGCTTTTGGCTACCAGCCCGCCATAGCGTTTGGCAGTTAGCTGGGCCCCATAGCAAACGCCGAGAACGGGAACTTTTTTTATAAAACTTTCTACGTTTACATCCGGTGCACCATTATCATTGACTGAAAAGGGCGACCCGGAAAGAATGATACCTTTCAGACCGGGTTCAAATTCAAATGGCTTGTGGTAAGGGATGATCTCGCAATACACATTAGCTTCCCGTACGGCCCTGGCGATCAATTGGGTATACTGAGAGCCAAAATCGAGAATAAGGATCTTTTCGGTCATTCAGAATGGAGATTAAGGGGGTTTTTTGATTTGGTGCTGCGAAGGTAAAGAAAGCTTTCAAGTTTAGGTTTGAAGGTTTGGCGGGGAGCCGGAAGGAAAAATAATTTTGTAACCTGTATGGAAAAGGCTGCGTCAAATAATTTCGCAAGGCTTTTTCAATAAGCTCTATTTTTATTTTGCCAAAACAATCAATATGAAACAGATTCTCCCGGTTTTACTTTTTATCACGCTGCTTTCAAGTTCCTGTCATTATTTCCATGGCGAAAGGGTTCGGGGAAATGGAAATGTGGTGACCCAGAGCCGGCCCTTCAGTGATTTTAGTGCTGTGGATGTCAGTAGTGCGTTGGATGTAGTGATCACCCAGGATAGCGGATTTGCGGTAAAAGTAGAAACCGACCAGAACCTGCAGGAATATGTGGAAATATACCAGGAGGGAGATTTGCTGGAAGTTCACCTGCGCAATAATGTAAGCCTGGATCCTTCCCGGCGGACCACGGTATTTATATCGGCTCCTGTGTTTAAATCCCTGGATGTTTCAGGCGCCAGCAGCATTAGTTCCGCCAATAAGATCAATGCCTCGGAACTGCTCAGTTGCAAGGCCAGTGGGGCTTCGCACCTGGAAATTGAATTGAATGCACCGAAAGTTGAAGTGGAGCTTCATGGCGCTTCGAGCGCAGAGCTGAGAGGAGAGACCAGGGACTTCATTGCCCAGGGTTCCGGTAGTTCAGATATCAAAGCCTATGATCTGAAAACAGAAAATGCTGATATTCATGTTTCGGGTGCCAGCAATGCCGATGTATTTGCCAGCGTAAAACTGGAAGCAAGAGCCAGTGGTGCTTCGGATGTCCGGTACAAAGGTCCGGCGACGGTTAATTCCAATACCAGCGGGGCGGGGAGTGTGAAGAAAGTTGAATGAGGACCGTGAGTAATGAGTGGTGCGTTGTGAGTCAAGAGTCGTGAATCGTGAATCGTGAGTGGTGAGTGAAACTGTTGCTAGCTGTTAGCTTCCAGGCGATCGCTTTTTTGCATTCTGATTTATACATTTTTTATAAGTAAAAATTTATGTGTACTTCTATGCGCTATTGATACTATGTGGTTAAACTAAGCCAGCTGGGTTTAGAGTGTCAATGGTGAATAGTGAATGAGTCCTCTTGTATATTTCGGTCTTGCATTCTCAATTTGACTTTTTCATTTTGACTTTTGTAATGAATGATCACCTAAGCAAGGATCTTACAAGTATCCCATCTTACAAGTATCCCCCAGTTTTCTTACAAATCAACATACTTCACCAGGATTTTCACATCCCGGTTTCTTCCTTTATCATCGGTGCAGGAAATCTTGACCGGTCCTTCATGGGGCATAAAGAATTGTTTTTCGCCGGCGGCGCAGCTTTTATAGAACTGGTTATTGATATACCAATACACCTTGCTCACGTCACTGGCTGTACGACAAACCAGTTGCAGGGGTTCAGGTTGTTTTTTACTGAGCAGGTATTCGGTGCCGTTTACAGGGGAGTGGATCAGTGGCGCACTGCCTTTAAAGATCAACTCACAACCGGGATTATGCGCCGGTATTTTTTCATAAGCCACCCGGTTGTCGTTCATCCAGGCCTGCATACCCGGGTCTGTTAAGCGGAACCATTTCTTTTTATAACCTGTAGCGGGAACACAATTTTTACAATAGGAAATTTTTTCGTCCGGGCTCAACAGGATCTCCTGCCGGTTATCACAGGATTTGGTAGACGATACCAGCGGGATAAAGTAATCGGTTACCAGGTTATGGCAGTGTTCCGAAGGCGGCATCCCCGTTTCACTGCAAACCTGGCGGATTGCCGTTTCTTCGGGGGCTTCGAACCAACCGGCGTCGCTGTCATAGTCAAGGGTGTTGAATATTTTGAACAGCAGGGGAGTCGCGATCTCAGCCCCGCTAAGATCCGCCACACCCAGCCCGGAAAAATTGCCCACCCATACACCGACTGTAAAATTCTTGTTATAGCCAATGCTCCAGGCATCTTTGCGGCCATAGCTGGTTCCCGTTTTCCATGCAATCTTGGGCATACGCTCGGTGGCCGACCAATTCAGGGGAAAATCCGGCCGGTTGACCTTGGAAAGAATTTCATTGATCATAAAATTGGCGGCGGGACTAATGATCCGGGTCTTGCGCTGAATACTATCCGTGCTGAGAAACGACGGAGCAATATAATAACCGTTGTTGGCAAATACAGTGAACAAACCCGTCAGTTCTTCCAGCGTGGTTCCGCAACCGCCCAGCACCAGGGATAAACCCAGTTTGCGGCGATCTTTCTGTACCTGGCGGAAGTCAAGGGCTGATAATTTCTGGATCATTTTTTCAGTGCCCAGGGTTTTCAGGCTTTTCACTGCCGGGATATTCAGTGAATGTTCCAGGGCATATTCCACCGTGACATAGCCATTATACGTTTCATCATAATTCTCCGGCGCATACCCTTCATAGTTAACAGCCACATCTGTCATCACGGTTTTGGGAGTCAACAAACCTTCATCAAAACAAAGTGCATAAAGCAGGGGTTTAAGGGTGCTGCCCGGCTGGCGGATGGCCTGGGCTCCATTAACCTGTCCGCCATCCGTGGTATCATGGAAATTGGATGAACCCACATAACTGATCACCCGGTGCGTTTTATTATCAATCACTATTACCGCTGCGTTTTTAATATTGCGTAAACGCTGCCCGCGTATATAATCTTCGACCAGCTTTTCTGTTTTTAACTGGGTATTTAAACGGATACTTGTTTGGATAAAGCCATGTCCCCGTTTTTTCAGGCGATAGGCCAGGTGAGGAATATAGTGCGGCACTACCCCGCGGGTCGCCAACAAGGGTTCAGCCAGCGCATCTTCAATTTCTTTTCTAGTAAATAATTTTTCCTGTGCAAATCTTCGCAGCCATTTATTGCGTTCTTCTACAATGCGCTCATTATTTTTGCCGATCACCAGCGACGATGGGCGGTTGGGAATAATACTGAGAGCAGTGATCTCGGCCAGGGAAAGATGATCGGGGTTTTTTTTGAAATAAAGCTGGGAGGCGGATTTCACTCCTTCGATATTACCGCCATAGGGTACCAGGTTTAAATAGAGCTGCAGGATTTCATCCTTATCATATTTCCATTCCAGTTGAAAAGCGCGAAATATTTCTGCAATTTTATTGGGAAGGGTTCTTTTGCGGTGTTCAAGTGCCCGGGCTACCTGCATGGTTATGGTACTGGCTCCGGAGACGGTTTTTCCGCGCGTAAGATTTTTGAACAAGGCCTTTGTCATGGCTAGCGGGTTGATACCGATATGCCGGTAAAAGTATTTGTCTTCTTTTGCGATGATGGTTTTGCGTAAGAGAGGAGATATCTCTTCCAGTTCCGTCCGCATCCTCCATTTCTGGTCACGGGTCAGAAAGGCATTGATCAACTCACCTTTTTCATCGGTAACTATGGTAGAATACTCTACTTTATCCGGTAAGGGGAAAATGAAGTTAAGCAACAGAAAAACCAGGAATAGGGCCAGCAATGTTATCCCCGATCGTTTGAAGAATTTAATTACCCGGCGCCTGGTAAAAAATGATTTCATATTACAACGGGCAGGCTGTTGGTAAAGCTGCAGATTATGATGGAAAGATAGTATATAGTTTTGAGCACCGGCAATATCTACCGGGCTCCATTAACAAAGATTTATCGAACCGGATTTGCAAACTGGGCTTACTGCATATTATCTTTCCCTGTAAATTTTTTGCTCTTTATGGACATCGCCGATTTGTCCCGTCCCACCAAAGACATTCCTCCTTAGTTGTTTTCCTACCATACTGTATTCTTTTTTCGAATCGAAAGATCCAGTAGCGCCTGGTTTGTTACATGAAATTCATCCATTAGAATCTGTGTAATTATTCTAATATTTGTTTGAATGAATTGTACTGGAGCGGACCGGCATGATTCAATCATTTCTTTCTTCACGATTTATGGAATTTCTTTAACTTCTCGTCACAATCAGACCTTAACCAAATAAATTATGCGTATCAACTATTATTTAGTTCCGCTTCTTGCCGGAACTATTTTTTTATCGGCCTGTAAAAAAAATTCCATCACACTGGCTTATACCAATGCAAAAGGTGAAGTCCCCCAGCTTGGAAACCTGCTATTTCGTTTTGACCGTTCCCTGGCGAAAGACAGCATGCTGAATGCCTGGGATTCGACGGACTATATAACCTTTCAACCCCGGATTCCCGGGCGCTTTCGCTGGGAAAGCCCGGACCAGCTGGTGTTTTCACCATCGGAACCGCTTTTACCCGCCACAACTTATAAAGCAACTATCCGTGATGCTGTTCTAAAATTCAGCAAATACAATTCGATCAGCGCCGCTGATAAGATCAGTTTTCATACACCGGCATTATCCCTCGATAATACGCAGGTGAGCTGGATCGGCGAAACCGGTACCTCGGCCATCCCGCAACTCGAACTTTTCTTTAACTATCGCGTCAACCCCGCCGACCTGGAAGATAGACTCAGCATAGAGGTCAATGGCGACAAAGCAGAACATAGCCTTATTACCCAATCCCCCGACAATAAGATCGCAGTCCGCATCAATGGGTTAAAACAGGAAGACAAAGACTTTGAAACCAGGCTCAGGATAGAAAAGGGTTTGAAACCCGAAAGCGGGAATAATGCTATTACTGAACCTATCACGGAATCGCTGACCATACCCTCACCCTTTGTGCTTACTGTGCAAAGCCTGGAGGCCGAACATGATGGACTGGAAGGTGTGGTACGTATTCTAACGAGCCAGCAACCCGGGACTGAAAACCTGAAGCCCTTTATCCGTTTTGAACCTGAACTGGCTTATACTATTGAACCCGCTGAAAATGGCTTTGTTTTACGCAGCGATAAGTTTGATGTAGAAAGAAGTTATGCATTGACGATCAGTAAAGGTTTAAGGGGAAAGATCGGTGGCGTTTTAAAAGAAGATTATAATGGCAGCGTTGCATTTGGAGATCTGGAATCTTCCATCAGCTTTAATAACAGCAAGTCGGTTTACCTTTCTAAAAGGGGAAACAAGAATATTGAAGTTCAAATTACCAATACGCCGAAGGTCAAACTGATCATCTCAAAAATTTATGAGAACAACCTGCTGATGGCGGAACGGTATGGTTATACACCCAGTACTGCTGCGGTGAGGCAGGCCAGTTACG
>DASUMO010000131.1:0-3730 GCA_036277695.1 Chitinophagaceae bacterium | reverse complement strand
CAGAATGTGATGACTTCGCTCCCCATGATTGTAGCGGAAGAGCTGGATGCGGACTGGGAAAAACTAGTGATAGAAATGGGACCCCACGACAATGTAAAATTAGGGCCTCAATTTTCCGGCGGAAGTAATTCCATGAGGATGTACTGGAAACCGCTTCGCGAAGCAGGGGCGGCTGCCCGCCATATGCTGATCGAGGCCGCAGCCCAAAGCTGGGCTGTGCCGGCAGAAGAAGTAACAACGAAAGCAGGAATGCTTTATCATGAAAAAAGTAGCAGGTCAGGCAAGTACGGCGACTTTGCATCAAAAGCTTCGGGCTTAGCGATACCCAAGGGAGTCAAGCTAAAAGAAGTTAAAGATTTTAAAGTTGTGCGAAGTTCAAAGAAAAATGCAGAAGGTTTAAAAATCGTCACCGGCAAACCACTTTTTGGATTGGATTACACACAGGAAGGAATGCTGATTGCAATGATCGAACATCCGCCTGCTTTCGGGAAGAAACTTAAAACATTTGATGCATCGGAAAGCCTGAAAATGCCCGGCATCAAAGATGTTTTCAGCCTGAAATTATATGAAGATGGTTTCGAACAGGCGGGTTTCGATACCCGCACGTTCAATGATGTGGTAGTAGTGGTAGGCAATACTACCTGGGAAGTCATGAATGCCCGTAAAAAATTAAAACTAACCTGGGAACCGATCAGCGAGACCAAAGAAACCATGGCGGGCAGAGGTGGGAAAAGAGAGATTATTATTCCTGCCGGGCTTGAAAGTACAAGCGCCCATTTGGCAAAAATGGCTGAATACACAAAGAAACCAGCGCAGCAATTACGAAAAGACGGGGACCCGGAAACGGCATTCAAGAATGCGGCCCAGGTTTTAGAACGCACCTATACCGCCCCGTTTTTGGCACACAACTGCATGGAGCCTATTAATTTCTTCGCCCATGTTACAGATGAAAAGGCTTTGTTGATTGGACCTCACCAGGGACCGGCCTGGATAGAGCCTACCCTATCAAAGATCTTAAATCTGCCAGCCGATAAAATTGAAATCCAAATGACCCGGATGGGTGGTGGTTTTGGCCTGAGAGCATATGGGCATTTTGTTACAGAAGCAGCTCTTATCTCTAAAAAAGTAAAAGCTCCTGTCAAGCTTGTTTATAGTCGGGAAGATGATATGACCTATGGTATTTACCGCCCTATGTACACAGCAACTTACCGGGCTGCACTGGATGCGAATAAAAATTTAATTGCATTTCATGTGAGGGGTGGCGGCATTCCGGAACATCCCATTCATGCAAACCGTTTCCCTGCCGGTGCAGTGGATAATTACCTTGCCGAAGGCTGGGAAATACCCTCCAACATAACCATCGGGGCATTCAGGGCGCCGCGATCCAATTTTAATGCAGCGGCCGAACAATCCTTCCTGGATGAACTGGCTGAAGTAATGGGTAAAGACCCCATAGAGTTCAGGCTGGAGTTATTGAAAAGAGCGAAAGAAAACCCGGTAGGAAAAAACAATGATTATGATGCTGACCGCTACGCCGGCGTATTGAAATTAGTGAAAGAAAAATCCGGCTGGAATAAACCGGAGAATAAAAAATACAGTCGCGGGGTGGCTGCTTATTTCTGCCATAACTCCTATGCGGCGCATGTAGTGGATGCAGTGAAAAGGGATGGGCAGCCTTATGTGGAAAGGGTTTTTAGTGCGGTGGATTGCGGTATTGTCATCAATCCTGATGCTGCAATAAATATGGTCCAGGGTGCTGTAGTGGACGGGATCGGAAATGCGTTGTATGGTGGTTTAACGCATAAAGAGGGGGTTGCGGAACAAAACAATTTCAACCGTTACAGGATGATCCGGTTCAGGGAAGCGCCAAAAAAGATCGAAGTTCATTTTGTGGAAAATGATATCGATCCAACAGGTTTGGGAGAACCGCCCTTCCCGCCCATATTTGGTGCAGTGGCCAATGCAATCTACAGGAACACCGGCAAGCGGGTGTATAATCAGCCTTATAATAATGATATCATAACTAAAAAAGCCTTTTAGGATTCATATTCCCTGTTTAACAAATCAAGCGAAGAAATAGCATAATGGTTGAGTAGTTAATATAGACTAAAAAAGATAAGAAGGGAAAAATTAAGGCCAGGCATCCTGGAACAATGTTTCTCATATCATTTGTTAATTTGCCAACTTTCATGCTTCAAATGATCAACCTGTAAAGGGTATGAAGATCCCATACCCTTCACCGCCTATCTCAACAACACCACTGTTCCCTTTTCCAGTTTTGGCGGCTCTCCCTCCAGTTGGTACAGGCAGGTCCATGCATATACATTGCTATCTTGCGGTAGACCACCCAAACGGCCATCCCAACCTTTCAGGAGATCGCGAGTCTCGAAAACTAACTGGCCCCACCTGTTGTAAATGGAAAACCGGTATTGTTTGACAATTCCGAAAATAAATGGCTTGAAACTATCATTGCGGCCATCGTTATTTGGTGTAAACCCAGTCGGGATGTAAAAACCCTTAAGGCATTCCTTCGGATTCACTGTGATACTATCCCTTCCCTGGCAATTGCTGGCATCGATCACCTGTAACCAGTAAACACCCGGTTGTGCGATGGTTACTGAATGCTGCTGGCTACCGGTGCTCCATTGATAAGCCGGGTATGTTTGCAAAGGGCTTAACTGCAGCTGGCCATAACTGCAAATTGCCGTGTCTCCAGGCAAAAAATCTTTTGGCGTTGGCAGGATGGTGCTGATCCTTGTTGTATCCGTTCCGGTACATAAATGCTGATCCGTTACTATTACAGCATAAATTCCGGTTCCACTCACAGGAATTGTCTGTGTGGTAGCTCCCGTGCTCCATAAATAATTAGTAAAGCCATTGCCTGCATCCAGTGTTCTTGTTGCACCCATGCAAAGTGTTGTATCGGGGTTCAGTTGCACCTGTGGCAAACTGAAAACATTTAGAACACGAATGGTATCGGATGATTTACATCCATCGATCGTGGTCGCGGTTACAAAGTAATTTCCGGCATCACTAACCTGCAAATGCCGGCCAGATAGACCGGTATTCCAGTTCCAACTACTGAATCCGGGTCCCGCATCCAGGAAAAGCGTATCGCCCTGGCATAAACTGGTATCCGCCCCCAGTGTGATTGCTGGTGAATGGTAAACGCGGATCCTCACCGTGTCATAAGCAAAGCAACCTGGGGTCTTTTCGGCCATTACTGTATAGATGGTGTCGACAGAGGGGTTCACCACTACCTGCTGCAAACTGGTGGAGTTGATATTGTATCCGGGCGACCAGCTATAATTCAGAAAGCCTGTCGTCGCTGAAAGATGAATGGTGTCGCTATTGCACTTGCTGCGATCGGGTCCTATGCTGAGTGGTATAGGTGCATGCGGATTAATCCTCACTGTATCCCTGTAAGTGGATCCACATGCATCGGTGGTAGTGACGTGATAAGTGCCTGGCTCTGTTACGAGGAAGGCCGAATCAGAGCTTCCATCCTGCCAGAGATAACTGGCATAACCACTGCGTGCATTAAGTAAAATTGTATTGCCAGGACAGAGTACGCTGTCGGGGCCGATATTCAGTTGCGCCGGCGCCTGTAAGACCCTTACCGGTATAGAATCGTGGAATAGGGTACAACCCTGCAGGCTGGCATAAATATGTCCGGTCCATTGTTGGCTGAATGTTAGAGTAAAGGTCGAATCGTTTACCTGCACGGCTG
>DASUMO010000130.1:0-6743 GCA_036277695.1 Chitinophagaceae bacterium | reverse complement strand
CCAGTGCTGCCGCTGTTACACCCGTACCGCAGGAGTAGGTTTCATCTTCAACACCCCGTTCGTAGGTCCGGACCAGGATATGATCCACTTCAGCCATTTGTTCAACAAAATTCACGTTGATACCTTCTTCTTCATAGTCCTTGCTGTATCGGATATCCCTTCCTTTTTTATAGACGTCCAGGTCCATCACATCATTGACGATTTTTACATAATGGGGAGAACCCGTATTCAGTATAAAATCGCCATGCACTTTGCGCACCAGGTCCACATCCTTCATTTTTAAGGAAACGATTCCATCCGTGTCAATTTCCGCTTCATGGTCTCCATCCATGGCGATGAAACGGTACATGTCACGGTGAATACCCAGGTCATAAGCAAATTTTACCAGGCATCTTCCGCCATTGCCGCACATGCTGCCTTCCCGCCCATCGGCATTAAAATATTTCATCTCGAAATCATAGCCATTTTTTTGATTCAGCAACATGAGTCCGTCTGCGCCGATCCCAAAACGGCGATCACATAAACGGCGGATCTGGTCGGTATTCAACGAAGAATATTCATTCTTGCGGTTATCCGCCAGTATAAAGTCATTGCCTGTGCCCTGGTATTTGTGAAAGATCAAGTCCATTATTCTTATTCTATTGGATATGGTTTGAAAAAATGTCGATAAAATGGCGGATCAGGTTTTCTACAGCCGCTTTCCCATCCTTTGAAAATTCCTTTTTCACCCGGTTGGCAACAATCGCGTTCAGGGCAAGACAATTATGCCCCAGCAATTTTCCCAGGCCGTAAATAGCGGAAGTCTCCATTTCAAAATTGGTGATCCGGTGCTGGCCAAACCGGAAATCCGTGAGCCGGTCAATCAACTGGGGGTTACGGATTCCCAATCGCAGTATTCTTCCCTGCGGGCCATAAAAACCGGGACAGGTAACGGTAATGCCCTGGTGAAAATTGTGTACAAAATGCTTGATCAGGGATGCAGCCCCGCCGCTGAGATAGGGATTGCCGGTCATGCCGTGGATCTGCGTATGGGTAACAAAGGAATGCAACAATTGTTTTTCTTCTTCGTTGTGATCGTGCCGGTAAAAATTTAATAGATTGTCTATCCCCAGCCCATGGGTAGATGCCACAAAACTATCTACTGGGATATCGGCCTGCAGGGAACCCGATGTGCCGATCCGGATAATATTCAGGGATTTTAGTTCCTTTTTGATCTCACGGGTTTCAAAATCTATATTGGCCAGTGCATCGAGTTCGTTAATGACAATATCAATATTATCCGGTCCAATACCCGAGGAAAGAACGGTTAATCTTTTATTGGCGATAGTACCGGTATGACTGATAAATTCCCGGTGCTGGCGTTTTACCTGGACCGAGTCAAAAAATTTACTGATTTCCTTTACCCTGTCCGGGTCGCCTACGGTAATCACAGTCCCGGCAATTTCTTCGGGTCGCAGGTCCAGGTGGTAAACGGCCCCGCGGGGGTTGATGATCAGCTCTGATTCGGCAATCCGGCTCATGGTAAATAATTGTAAATGACGGTTATGAGGTAGAGGCGAAAAACTGTATATTTGCCCGTTCCGGTTTCAAATCTAAATCTTAAATCTGAATTCCGGAATTCATAAGGTCCTGTGGCCGAGTGGCTAGGCAGAGCTCTGCAAAAGCTCCTACACCAGTTCGAATCTGGTCGGGACCTCAATACAATTAAACCCCGCATCGCGGGGTTTAATTTTTCCTGCACCGCATCAAACTTACTTTATTGTGGGAATTGCCTAGTTCGAATGCAGACACTCCGACTTTGTCGGAATCGTCTGGATCTGGTCGGGACTTCCATTGATGGCCGAAGCTTTTGCGAAGGCGGAAAGGTCCTCTTGATTGAGGATGACCTTATTATTGGGTAATTGTGTTCAGCTATTGGTTCATAATTTATTCTCTACCGGGTTAAGCGAAGAAAAAAATAGATTTTTTCAAGATGATGCACTGTAGGCACTGTAGGCACTGTTTTAGGTGGATTAACCTTAAGGACGCATTTTTCTATTTAGCTGGGCTGGCAACCTTTGAAAATCCACTTCCGATAAAATAGCATATAACATGCACGGATTAACCCCGCCCGTTTAAGGATATTTTATCCTAACCCCGAAAGCTAAACATGGATTAGCATCAGCTTTATAATGTACGAATGCTGATCAGGATATACCTAGCGTTTAACTATTGTAAGAATAACTTATAAAAGTATATCTATGCAAACATCTAATATTCCGGCAAGACAATTCTTCACTGTACTATCCATCCTCTCATTTATGCTGGTCATGTTTTTCCAAAGTTGTCAAAAATCCTTTGAGTCTTCAGAAAAGGGCGGCCAGGTTGCTGGCAAGAAAGGTAGGGGCAATCCCCATAATACACCCCCGCCTCCACCACCGGCCTTTTATTTCACCAATTGCAACAATCCAACTTATTCTGCAGCATTTACTCAAGGTGCGCCGGCGAATGTTGCTATTACAAAGAATTATGTAAATAGCCCCGGCGGCAGCTACGATGCTTTTACAAGCGCCACGGTGAATGGAATTACCATCTCGGCACCGGCCGGAACATTTAATGTAGGCAGCGGGTCGGTAGTTTTCACTGCAACCGGCACACCGATCAATACAGGCTTTTATAATGTTTGGATAAGTGTAGGTAACATTCAACCCTGCATGATGTTTTTTACTGTAGTGAATGCTCCCGTTTCCGGACCAAATGCGGACCCCGGTCCCACGGTGGGATCAACAGGGGTGATCAATTTTACCTATAAAGGACAAGCAGTAGCATACAAAACAGTGAGAGCCGGTGACGGTAAGATCTGGTTACAACAAAACCTGGGTTCCCCCCAAGTTGCATTTCATCAGAACGATGAGGCTTCCTATGGAGATTATTTTCAATGGGGACGCTGGGATGATGGTCACCAGGCTGCGAACAGCCCGACCATTACCGGAGGGGCTTCGCTGCTAAACCCTTCTTCTATCCCTTCGGGAAATCCAAATTTTATTACAGGAACAACTGCCGGTACCAGATGGTGGGGTACTGGTGGTTTGGACACCGATACCTGGACTGGGACTTCAGCTACATCTACCAACGGAATAGATCCCTGTTTTGCGTTGGGTGCCGGCTGGCGATTACCAACTGCAGCAGACTGGCAGAATTTGAAAAGTTATGAAGATCTCGAGGGTGCAATGACTGCCTTCATGTCCAACCTGAAGCTTCCTGCGGGAGGTTTCCGTGATGCATATGGCGGATTTGTTTTCATGAATGGCGAGAGTAATTACTGGTCAAGTACCGCCAGTAATATGTATGCCACAGTATTAACCATTAGTGATAACACGTACTCGGCGACGCTTCAGGCGTCAGAGCGTGGGCAGGGATATAACTGTCGTTGTGTGAAATAATTTAAAAATAACTTGGGTTAACGAGAAATTCGTACTTAGTATTTAGACAAGTAGAATAATTCACCGTAATTATGATTTAGACAGATAGAGAAGCGATCAGACATCTGAGAAAACTCGTCTCAGCGGAAATTTTATAAATAATTTTTTCGAAAACCTGGCCTGTCTATCTCTTAACTACTGGTTTCTTGGCCATCAACTCAATCCAAACCGGTGCGTGGTCACTGCTTTTTTCCCAACCCCTTACATGCCGGTCTACTCCACCATTATGAAGTCTTCGTTTCAATTGGGGGCTTAACAGGAAATGATCAATCCTTAACCCGGCATCCCGCGTATAGGCATTGCGGAAATAGTCCCAAAAAGTATAGATTTTTTCTTTTGGATAGAGTTGGCGGATCGCATCGGTCCAACCCTGTTTCAACAAGCGTTGATAAGCTGTGCGGATCTCTATTCTGAAAAGGGCATCATTTATATATTTCTCCGGTTTATAAACATCCAGTTCGGTTGGCATCACATTAAAATCGCCGATCAATGCTACCGGTAATTTATGTGTAAGTAATTTCTTTGCATGTGCTGAAAGACGTTTGAACCACTTTTGTTTGTATTCGAATTTAGGCCCCGGATAAGGATTTCCGTTAGGAAGATAAATGCAGCAGATTATCATATTGTCAGCGATCGCTTCAATATAACGGCTATGGCTATCCTCCGGATCCCCGGGTAAGGTCCTTCTTAATTCCTGTATATTTCCGCTGCGGCTGAGAATAGCAACCCCGTTCCAGCTTTTTTGCCCATGCCAGATAGCCTGGTAACCGGCATCGTTAATTGCTTTTTGGGGAAACTTATCGTAAATGGCTTTTAACTCCTGCAAACAAACAATATCCGGTTTTGCTTCCTTCAACCAGCGAAGAAGAACGGGAAGCCGCCCATTAATACCATTCACATTATAGCTGGCTATTTTCATCGAAGTTTTTTGATACGCAACCTAAAACCATGCCGTTGGCGAAATTAACTGTAGAATTAGTATTGCCTGCTGGCAGCTCCGAAAAAACTTTATTAGGGGCCCCGTTAATTTAATATGGTAATAGTTGCTTTTTAAAGTCTCATTTAATTAAGATTAAAGTGGAATGACAACCCTAAATTACTAAAAAATTTAGTAATATTGCTTTTGAAAATGAAGATGATTGATTGATGCCTGCCACGAAAGCTGATATTATTGCCCGCTTGCAAAAAGAAATTCTGCCTTTGCAGGGTTATAAAAATGCAAGGGGTAATGAAACCATTGAATGGGGACTTGGCCCGATCAATCATGCTTTTCCCCATCATAGTTTTCCGGTAGGAGCAATACATGAATTTTATTGTAATGGGGCGGAAGCGGCTTCCGCTTCAGCGGGATTTATTGCAGCCCTTTTATCGGGATTGATGCGGACCGGCAGGATTTGCTTATGGATCAGCTGCTCCCGTATGATTTTTCCACCGGCATTAAAGTCATTTGGTTTAGAACCCGATAAAATCATTTTCATTGACCTGGAAAAAGAAAAAGATATTCTTTGGGCCATGGAAGAAGCCCTTAAATATGAAGGCCTGGCAGCTGTAATAGGAGAAATAAAGGAAATCAGTTTTACTGTTTCCAGGCGACTGCAGTTGGCGGTAGAGCAAAGCGGGGTTACCGGTTTTATTCTTCGTTGCGATCCTAAGTATTTACATACTACAGCCTGTATTTCACGATGGAAAATTTCACCTCTTCCCAGCCTTAACGTCAAAGAAATGCCGGGAATTGGTTTTCCCAGTTGGAACCTGGAACTAATAAAAATCCGCAATGGCCATCCAGGTAACTGGCAGATCGAATGGAAAGCAGGACGCTTCAATTTAATAACAAAACTGGCACCAATCAGCCGGCAGTTGCAGAAAAAAACAGGTTAGGATGCCGAAGCGTTTTGTCTCAATATGGTTCCGTTACCTGAAAACCGATTGGCATATTCGTCACCGGCCGGCTTTGCTAAATATGCCCTTTGTCCTGGTATCTCCTGATCATGGCCGGATGATGATAACCGCAGCTAATAAACTGGCGCAAAGAGAAGGTGTTGACGGGGGTATGGTTTTGGCCGATGCCAGGGCTTTCATTCCTTCCCTGGAAGTCATGGATGACAAGCCGGGTATTGCCGACAAATTATTAAAAGGACTTGCTGAGTATTGTATTCGGTATACACCTGTGGTAGCCATTGATCCACCCGAAGGTTTATTGTTTGATGTGACAGGTTGTGCCCATCTCTGGGGTGGGGAGCAACTTTATCTTACAGCTATCATTAGCCGGTTAAATGAATTGGGTTATGAGGTAGGTGCGGCTATGGCTGATACAATTGGGGCCGCTTGGGCCTTAGCCCGGTACAGGAAAGATAATCCCGTTATTGAAACAGGGACTCATCCAACAGCCCTGCTGAATCTGCCCTCTGCAGCACTGCGTATTGAATGGGAAACGAAGGAATGCCTTGATAAACTTGGACTTCGTCTTATTCGGGATTTTGTAGCTATGCCCCGCACGGCAATGCGAAGGCGTTTTGGTTCACATTTTATTCATCGGCTGGACCAGGCATTTGGGGTGGAAGAAGAAATAATTTTGCCCTTGGTGCCCCTTGAACCTTACCAGGAGCGATTGAACTGCCTGGAACCTATTCTTACTGCTACCGGTATTGAAATTGCATTGCAGCGATTGCTGGAAATCCTTTGCCTTCGCCTGACCAAAGAAGAAAAAGGGTTTCGGAAAGCAATCTTCAAAGCGTATCGCATAGACGGGAAAATTGAAAAGATCGAGATCGGCACCCACTGTCCTTCGCATAACAAGCATCATCTTTTCAAACTTTTTGAATTGAAGATCCCGGACATTGAACCTGCAATGGGAGTAGAGTTATTTGTGCTTGAAGCACCGGTTGTTGAAAATATTTCAGCTTTACAGCAAAAATTATGGGAAACGGCCAGGGGATTGAGTGAACCCGGTTTAGCAGAACTTCTCGATCGCTTGGCAGGAAAGCTGGGACATCATACGATTCATCGTTATTTGGCTGATGAACATTACTGGCCTGAAAGATCAATTAAACTGGCCTCCTCCATTCATGAAAATGCAACAACAGCCTGGAACCTTTCCCGCCCAAGACCTTTGCAGTTATTACAGAAACCAGAACCGGTTACAGTAACTGCACCTATACCTGATTACCCGCCTATGCTCTTCAGGTATAAAGGAAAGCTGCACAAGATCACCAGGGCCGATGGACCGGAACGAATAGAACAGGAATGGTGGATAGAAGAAGGTGAACACCGGGATTATTATTC
>DASUMO010000129.1:0-8428 GCA_036277695.1 Chitinophagaceae bacterium | reverse complement strand
AAAAATATGTTTTCAAATGGAAACAGGCAAACTGGTACTTTTCCTCGAAAGCACATCTTGATTCTTTTTCAAATAATCCTGAAAAATTTGCGCCGCAATATGGCGGATTCTGCGCTTTCGCCTGCTCAAATGGACGTAAGGCACCGACAGATCCTAATGCATGGGCAATTATAGACGGAAAATTATACCTGAACAAAAGCCTGGAGATCCAGGAAAAGTGGAATCAGAATCAAAAAGAAAGAATTGAACAGGCTGATAAAAACTGGCCGTTAGTCAAGGAAAAAGAATAACAAATTGACAAATACCATCACTTCGCTAATAAATCACGCGGGATAATTCCCACGGAGGTTCAATGAGTATTGCCTAATTGAAGCCGGGTCATTGCCTAATTTAAAATTCCCATTTGCGATGCCTGCTTTACGGCCTTGGTCCTTGAGTTTACATTCAATTTGAAGAGGATTGATGAAATATGATGATCCACGGTTTTGGGAGAAATGAAAAGCCGCCCGGCAATTTCTTTGCTCTGCAACCCTTCATTCAGCAATTGCAGCACATCGAGCTCCCTTTCAGTCAGAAATGCTGTATTAGAGAGGGTAGCTCTCCTGATACCCCTTGGTATACTTTTTAAACCGGAAGCCTTCATCTCCTGTTTTAATTTTTCAAACACCGCTATAGCACCTGATTTTTGAATAATGGCAACCGCTCTTCTTTTATCGGCTTCATCTCCTTCAAATAACAAAAGTGCATGCTTATAGTGGCAACCCAGTTTTTCCCATAATTTAGCGGCCCTTAAAGCCAGTATGGAATTCCCTGCCTGATATCCCTCATATATTTGCTGCAGTGGCAGATCTTGCTTCCTTGCTTTCATCAGCCAAAAGGCAAATTCACTGCTATTATAAAAATTGCCGGTATTTCTGACAGTATTTATTGCCCAATCAATCTCTGCTTTTTCTATTAAGCATTTTCCCGTTATCCATTCATATTCCAGCAAAGCAATAAAGGCGGGCATGATGCTCTGCGCTTCCATAACATTATTAGTCATTTCTTTCGCCTCAAGCAATAGAGGAATAACTTCCCCTTCGCCTACTCTCATTCTGATTGTGGCCGCAATAACAAGGGCGCCGATCTTAATCACTGCAGGCTGATACTCATTTTCAATAAGACTATCCACAATGCGGGAAGCCTCATCCCAAAGCCCGGTTTCAAGTTGCAGTTCAGCCTTGCACAATAACAAATAGGTTGTTGCGAAATCCAGGTCCCTTTCCTCGCAATATTGAATACCTTCTGCCAGATTTTTTTGTGCAGACACATAATCCCGGATCCGCAATGAATTGCTTGAAAGATTGATATAAGCACGGGCTGCATGTTCATCGTAGGAATTTTCCAACGCGATGTTCAGGCTTTGTTGTAACATCTCAATTCCTATTTGACAAGAAGTTGGAATTATCATCTGTACTGTACCGACATTATTCAACGCATGGCAAAGAATCTCATCGTCAGCCAGTTCCTTAGCCATCCTGATCGCCTTTTCTCCCCAAAGAATACACTCTTCAAGCTGATCCGAAATCATTTTCAATTGCGACATATTACTGTAGGACATTGCCTTTGCTTTCGAAGCATGTTCCTTTTCAAGAATATCAATGGCCTGTACGGCATAGGCTTCCGCCTTTTTCCTACTGCCATCAAACCACCAAAGCCGTGACAGAAACCGTAAACAATTCCCGATTCTCTCCATGTCCCTTTTTTCTTTCCAGAGTTCCAGTGCTTTTGCAGTGTAATTGATGGCTTCGCCGATCTGGTTTGTCAAATAACATTCGTAGGCATAAGCTTCATAAAACTGAAGTAAGATATCGCTGTCATTCCCCTGGTAAAATTCAATTGCCGACAAATACAACCGGCATGCTTCCACATGGGCTCCCACCAATGCCGCCTTTTTAGCGGCCTGAGGGGCATACTGCACCACCAGATCATATTCATTCGCATATTTTGCATGATGAATTATTCTTTCTGTCTGGGAACTCTGATCGATTCTTTCCAACAGCAGATCAAGGACTTTTTTATTTAGATTAATCCGAACAATTGGCGATAAAGAATCTTCCACCGTCCTCCTGAATAATTCATGCTTGAAAAATATTTTCCCTTTATCAATAATCAATAGCTCCTGTTGCAAACAATTTTCGATTGCAGCGGCATAATATGGCATCAGTTTTTCAAGATATTTAATCTCAAATGCTCCAGGAAGCACCGATAATAACTGCCATACCTGTTTCGCTTTTTCATCCCGCCGGTTGTACACGGATAAAATTGAATCCTTGATATTATCCGGAACGCCCTTGCTGTAACTGGCCAGTATTTCATTTACATAGAAAGGATTACCGCCGGTAATACCGTAAACATCATCTCCCTTGTATCCTTTCTCTTTCGCCATTTTGTCAACCGCTTGCCGGGATAGCGGTGTCAGCCTTATCCTGGTAAAGGAATCAGGAGGAAGTTGACCAAGCAGCGTTCGCAGCGGATGATGTGCATGTATTTCATTGTCGCGGTAAGTGAGAATAAACAAGCAGCGCAAATGCGTAATGCGTCTTGCCAGGAACTTTATAAAATCGAGAGTAGCTTCATCTGCCCAGTGTATATCGTCAAATACAATAACAGTTGCCTCCTGCTGATTGGCTAATTCGTTAAAAAAATTGCTAAATAATCTGTCGCGGTCTGGCAGGCTCCCGTTGTTCTGCCAGATACCATTTCGCATCTGTATGGCGACATCGTATAAAGGGGCCAGGGGATGCGGGGTAAATAAAGCATCGCAGGAACCCAGGTAAATTTTGCTATCTTTTTTTCTCTCCTTGCCAAAAACTCTTACCAGAGAGGTTTTACCTATACCGGCTTCCCCACTAATCAGAATGCAATGACCTTCGGCTTCGGTAACATTCTCAAGTTTTGTATGCAGTAGTTTCAAAAACTCTGATCTTTCTATCAATTCCATATACCTTAACACTAAAAGAGTAATAACTGATTCTAAAATTGGGATACGTTTTAAACGTACCTACTGAACAGCAAGTTGCCTTATTGATGAAAGCATTATTCTGACACTACACTTATACCTATCAACGGTAAAAAAGGAAAATGAGAATCTCCTAAAACGAACAATGAGTGATCAGGAAAGTATACCACGTAATGGCAGCACAGCAGATGTGGAGAAAATCGGAAAATTAATTCTTCAGCTTCCTGCCGATTTTACCCGGACCAGAAACTGAAGGAAAAGGTTTCATAGGTATTTTATTTTAAAATATAATGAAACAGGGAGGCGAAATTTGCGGCTGTTTCACCTTTAAAAAATGAGCCGGTAGTTATACAATTTGCTAAATCTAATGTTGAAATTTCTTCCAACTTCATTTTACAGCCAGGATCTCCACCTTTTCAATAACCGGATTTGTTGCAAGCAAAACCGGTGTATTAGCCATAAGCGCAGCTGCTATAGGGCCATTAAGATGAGCTGTTCGTCCGCCCTCTGTTTCAAACGTATCAAAAATGGCAAAGGTTGAAGGACCTATTTGTAAAGCATACCACCTTATTGTTTCAGGCTCACCGGCAGCAAGCGGTAATGCTGACTTTAAAAACTCAAGAACTTCTTTCTCTTTACCCGGTTTAGCTTCCAACCTGGCCATAATCGCAAATTTTTCCATAACAATTCCCTTTATTAATCACCTAAATAGTTTGTCTTACTAAATCGAAACCGAAGTAATGATATAGAAAAATGACTAATTGTCTTTTAACCGACAGTTTTATAATATTAGTCTCCTACACAAGGCTGTTCGTATATCCAAACCGGACAGATGGCAAAAAAGGGAAACAGGGATGCATATCCGGTGCGGAAAACCTGCTCTTTTATATGCGTTATGCGATTGCCGGCCAACTGCTTGTTGGTACATTAACCAGGCTCAATCTGTTTGAAACAAATGATTCCTTCGCGGAAAGGCTGAATTTTGCTATGGGGCCGGCCCAGGATGTTATCAAATGGAGGAAATAGGGGTAATCTTTTAACCTCCTTTCCACCCTGGAACCTGTTTTACCCATGATTTTTAGTCTAATCTCATTAATTATCCCGGTTTCTTGCGCCGGCGGCTTCAATTCCCTACATTTGCAACCCGTTTAAGGATCCGGGAGTAACCCCGCCGTTGGCGGGGTGGCTGGTTGAAAAAAGTTCGGGAAGTAGCGCAGTCCGGTAGCGTACCTGGTTTGGGACCAGGTGGTCGCAGGTTCGAATCCTGTCTTCCCGACAAATAACCAAAGCCTCGCGCAAGCGGGGCTTTTTGCTTTGGAGCGATGCAAACTGCTTGCAAAAGCGCAAAAACGAACGCACGATAGCTGGTCAGTCGTAAGAATTGCTTGAATATCTTTTGATTCTAAAACGAAAATATCGGACAAATTTATCTCCGATCAAGTCGTTTCTTTCTTCCTTATCAAACTCAATAATTTTATATTCTCTTCATTCCTGAAGATAACTTTTTCCAGATTCGCAGAGAGTCAACAGAGGCCCCCTCCGCCCCCATGAACATTGCCCACGGCTCGTAATCACCTGAAAAGCGGTAGTTGCCTATTCGTTTATTTCGTTGCGTGGAGGCATTGCAATAGCAATGCGGGCAACGACGCTGCTTCACAAATTTATGAACACGAACCAGCACTGAGCGAATAGGCTGAATTGGCTCGTGTGCCACGAACCGGGACGATAAACGTCCTGTATTTTCCACTTGATAATAGCAAAGCGCCGTTTGATAACCGCAGCTTTAAGGTGCTTTTTGGGAATAGTAGATTGCATGCTCAAATTAAATATGCAGGTATGTCAACATTTACTATTACTTCAATTGAAACTCTCCGGCGAATAATTTTAATGTTTTACTGTTTTGTTATGGTGTTACTGGTTACAGTTACTACTAAAGCCCAAAACACCGGCATTGGTACAGCAACACCATTAGCAAAATTACACGTGGGTGGGGGCAACGTATTAGTCGATCAAAATATACAGGTCAATGGCAATGGCCTCTTTCTTCAAAAGTTTACGGTTGGGGTTGTTATTGGAGAGTCAGATCACAAACTGCGTGTTATGGGCGGCAAAACACGGACGTCGACATTAACGGCAGGCGGTGAAGGTTTTCCAGGTAAAATGTTTAGTGTTTATGGTAATGCACAAATTTCAGAGAACCTGAATACTGGTTCGCTGAATGTAATACAGGATGGCATAGTAAATGGAAATTTCAGAGTTGATGGACGCATAGGCATTAACGGCCCAACCAATGCATCGTATGGATTAATAGTGAACAATGCAGATTCTTATTTGCAGGGCGACGCCATTGTAGAAGGCAATGCACGGGTAAATGGGCGAATTGGAATAAACGGTCCCACAAATTCGAATTACGGGTTGATGGTGAACAACGCAAACACTTACCTGCAGGGAAGTCTTACTGTATCACAAGATGCAATTGTAAATGGCAATGCAAGAGTGGACGGACGCATAGGGATTAACGGTGCTACCAATGCCAACTATGGTTTAATAGTAAACAATGCGAACAGCTATATGCAGGGTAACGCAACCATTTCCGGTAATCTAACTGTAGGCGGAAGTATGTCTATTGACGGAAAAGGTATGGTGAGCAGTAACGGAACGTCGCCGTTACGTATCGGTTTCAATTCAGTTTATCTCGATCATGAAATCACTGGAAATCATGATGGCTCGCACGAATTTTCACTTCCGGAATTTGGCGCATCGGTTAGCGATGTACGTGTTGAAATTGCGCAGTTCATGCCAGGAAGTGGCAGCGATACGCAAGATTTTACCTGGTGGGTTAGCGATATCAATCCCGTAGCAAACACGGCACGCATTCGATTCAGAAACGTGAGCAGTTGGGGTAAAAGACTCAAAGGAACCTTCTACCTCACCGTCATTATAAGGGACTAAAATTTTTGCACAGTCTTATGAAAAAAATTTGTATGAAAAAACTGTTTTTATCAGGCGTAATGGTTTATAGTGCTGTAATTCTTTATGCACAAAATGTTGGTATAGGCGTAATTAACCCCCAGGAAAAATTACATGTTGGAGGTAATATGAGGGTTAACAATGATTTGATCGCCTATCAAAATGGCGTGGTGTACGATAGTTTGGTGATAGGTAATTTAGCCGGAGCAGCACAGGCAAGAGTTCGGGTGGTTGGCGGTAAAACCTGGACGGAAACGCTTACCGCAGGTGGTGAAGGATTTCTGAATAAAATGTTTAGCGTATATGGAGATGCACAAGTTACAGACAACACACTTCTTTCTTCGCTGAATGTAACGGGTAGTGGCACCGTAACAGGTAATGTCAGGATAGATGGACGGATCGGTATTAACGGCGCAACCAACGCATCATATGGTTTAATAGTGAATAATGCGAATAGTTATTTTCAGGGCGATGCAGTTATAACTGGCAACAAGAGAATAAATGGAAGAGTGGGTGTTAACGGCGCTACCAATGCATCGTACGGTTTAATAGTGAACGATGCCAATTCGTATTTGCAGGGTTCGGCCACCGTATTAACTGATGCTGTTATTAATGGCAACAGCCGTATTGATGGCCGTATTGGAATAAACGGTTCCACCAATGTTAATTATGGTTTGATGGTAAACAATGCTCATTCGTTTTTCCAGGGAAACCTGACGGTTACCGGTAATTTGAACGTGTTGGGTACGTCGAATTTAAATGGGGCAGGAACGGTTACAAGTAACGGCAGTTCTTCCATACGCATTGGTTTTATTCAATATCATATCAACAAGGTTTTGTTTGGAAATGAAGACGGTTACGACACATTTGACTTACCTGAATTCGGGCCAAATGTTGATGATATCCGGGTTAGCGTATATCAATACATTGATGGGTATAACGATCCGTGGATCTCCAATCCAGCAGATTTTCGCTGGTGGATCTCAGATGTTAATCCTGAGAACAATACGGCACGCATACGTACCAGGAACCTGGCTCCTTACAGTGGTGCAATCCGCGGCGATTTTTTTATACTGGTAATGATTAGAAACTAATTTAGTTTACCCAACGGCAGCGACCTGGCGCTGGTTGACTAATTAAATTGAAAAAGTCGCCCCGACGAATGCTCGCTTAAACCATTATCGTCTCAAACAACATATAATTAATTCTATTCAAGTTCGTAAGTAACCGTTACATTACCTGGTCCAAGGGCAGCTACGAGCCCGGCAGTATCGGCTATGCGACCAAGCCTGGTGTAACTGTAGGACGTAGAAAATGTTTTATAAAAAAGCACCAATGTGGAAGAGCCGTATAACATCAAGTCGCCGTTTTGAATAGATCCCGGATTGGATGCATTCGTTGGAAGACTGCGGGATAAATCAACATACTTTTCATTGCCATTAAGCTCAGTCATATTTACTGTCATCGGCAATACGGCTTTGAAAGCAGCTACAGAAGCATTATCATACAAAGTAGCCGTGAATGTCCTATTTCCAATTTTGATATTCATTTTACTGTCTTCAGATTGGATTTCACTATTATTATTTTTACTTGTGCTTGTTGGCATGAGATTTTTATCACAAGATGCACAACTGGTGAAAACAGAAAACACACCGAAAATAATTAATAATGACTGTCTCATGGAACTTAAGGTTACGATTAATAGTGATTTGATTTTGCTTTCCTAATTGACAAACTATTTGCTTCCTGCTGAAACATTATTCTTATCCAGTGCTGTTGGGGAAGTTTTACTCGCTTTCAGATGTGCTTTGAAAAATGCATCCAATTTATCAAATGGAATGACTTCAACTCTGTCATACAAATCAACGTGATTAGCATTTTTAATGATCACCAACTCTTTCGGCTCAGCTGCCATTTTATAAATGTCTTCACTGAAATACCGTGAATGAGCATTTTCACCTGCAATCAACAGAATAGGACGGGGTGCAATTTCTTTAATGTATGTCAAAAGCGGCATGTTCATAAAAGACAAAGGATTTGTAGCTGTCCAAGCACCGTTTGAATTGGGCGAATTTTTATGAAAACCGCGTGGTGTGCGGTAGTAGTTGAAATAATCTACAACAAATTGGGGTTCGTTACCTTCTAACTTTTCAGGTAAAATGCGTGGCCCCGGAGTGGTTGCTCCTGTTTCTGCATCTTTCCACCGTTGCTGTCCCATTTGTTCCAGCATTTTTGTGCGTTGTTCAATGGTCAGCCTATCATAATACCCTTTTGCCATCACCCGTGACATATCATACATACTTGTAGTTGCAACGGCTTTCACTCGTTTGTCAATGGCTGTAGCGTTCAATGCCATGCCGCCAAATCCACAAATGCCAATAATGCCAATTCGGTTCCGGTCCACAGAAGGTTGCAATCCCAGGTAATCCACTGCTGCACTGAAGTCCTCCGTGTTAA
>DASUMO010000128.1:0-7979 GCA_036277695.1 Chitinophagaceae bacterium | reverse complement strand
AAAACAATTTCCTGCTGTTCTTTTCCTGCGATCATGATCCATTCTCTGTACCAATCTATTTTTTAAACCATTTAATTTGATTGTATGTACTCATTCATTCAACGATGCAGTGTGTGGCTGTTGTTTTCATCAGTCCTGGTCATGACCGGCTGTCAAAAAGAAGCAAGCGTGGCGAATACTCCCGGCGCGGAAGAAACGATTGCTCAGATTCTCCGTGATGAAACCCGCCAATTTGTAGTGGCCACTGCCACGGGTGGAAATACGGTGACGGGTAACCGAAATCCACAAGCCGGTGTACCTCGGGATTATCCCCGTGCTAAATTTACTTTCCTGACCTATGCGCTGGCCCGGACAGGATTGATGGATGACCTGGCCCGCGCGGGGGCTTATACTTTGTTTGCTCCCACGGACGACGCCTTCCGCCATGCTGGTTTCCAAAAGCTCAGTGACCTGAACAACGTTCCTGAAGAGATGCTGACGCAGATATTATTATACCATGTAATTGCTGCGAAAGTCAGCGCCGCCCAGGTGCCTGCCGGTCCGAATGCGGAAGTAGCGATGTTAAATGCAGCTAAAGCTTATGTAACCAGTAAACCAGGGCCTGCGGTTTATATAAATGGCGTCAGCGTAATCATCGCCGATATCATGGCAGTAAACGGTGTTATACATGTTATTGACAGGATCCTGTTTCCTCCGGTAGGTGATCTTGTTCAAACCGCGGTGGCCAACCCTGATTTTTCCTTCCTTGTTGCCGCAGTGCTGAGAGCCAGCCAGGGCAATGTAAATGTAGCAGCTGTTTTGAGTAGTGCGGGACCTTATACTGTTTTTGCGCCTACAAACCAGGCATTCCGGAATGCAGGTTTTGCCAGCGAGGCAGCGATTGCATCAGCTGACCCGGCAGCGCTTATTCCTATTCTCACTTACCATGTGATAGCAGGAAGAATATTTTCCTCTGATCTCACGGAGGGTTTGCAGCCTGCCATGCTCGGCGGTGGTACCACCCTGATTACACTCGCGGGTGGACCAATGATCAAAGGCAATCTCAATGCTACGGCTTCCAGTATAATAAAAACGGATATAGTTGCTACAAATGGAGTAGTGCATGTGATAGACCAGGTGCTAAGGCCTTAAACCAGGATGGCTTTAACGAGAACCGGGCCCGGAAATGTATCCGGGCTTTTTTTTCAAATCGATTCCACGATTTCAGTTATTTAAACAGGCCAAAGAGACCGCCGCTTTCTTCCATACCCACGAACACTTCATCACCTCTTATTTCCACCGGCCAGTTTTTTAAATAGTAACCTTCCCCACTGGTATTGCGGCCATTCTTCATATCATATTTATAGCGGTGAAGGGGGCAGACTACATTACCCAGCGCATCAATATAGCCGTCGGCAAGGATTCCGCCGGCATGCGGACATTTATAGGCAAATGCAAAGACCCGGTCCTGGTATTTTCCTATGCAGATCTTTTTCCCTTTTAGTTCTGCAATGGCAATATTATTATCTGAAAATTCCAGTTCGTAGATATGATCGGCGATTTTATACCATTTCATTTTGTCGGGCATTGGATGAAGAGAAGTTGAACGGTGGTTGAAGAGTGGTTGAACAATAGTATAACAGTGGTTTAATGGTTGTTGAATGCAGGCTGAAGATCCAATGATGCAGAAGGTCGGTTGAATGGTTGTTTAAAGTTTTCCATCCTTGCTTTACGTGTCTTGCTGCGATGGGTACATAGATTTTTTGAGACTATACTCTTCCGGAAACTTCCGGACTTCGGACTTCAGACATCGGACTTCAGACTCTGGCTTTCGGACTTCACTAATACAAAAACTCCGTCTTATAAGGATACCTGATCTTATACATCTCCCTTACTTTTTTCAGGATGGTTTTTCTCAACTGGTCTATATTTCTTTTTTCCGTGGCAGAAATAAAAACAGCATTACCCTGTGTTTCCCGTTCCCATCGTTCGCGGAGATCTTCCAGGATTTCCTGTTTAGTGCCTTCTTCCAGCCATTCATCAAATGTGTAAGCTTCATAAAGATCCATTTTATTGAAAATGGTCAACACGGGTTTGTCCAGGACGCCCATTTCCTGCAGGGTATTGTTCACAACAGCCATCTGTTCTTCATACATGGGATGGGAGATATCCACCACATGCAGTAAGATATCCGCTTCCCTTACTTCGTCAAGTGTACTTTTAAAACTCTCCACCAGGTGGTGAGGCAGCTTCCGGATAAATCCTACTGTATCGCTTAATAGAAAAGGGGTGTTTTCAAAAACGACTTTACCGGTGGTTGTATCAAGTGTGGCAAACAATTTATTCTCGGCAAATACATCTCTCTTGCTCAACAGATTCATGATGGTGGATTTGCCCACGTTGGTATATCCCACCAGGGCCACGCGGATAAACTCACCCCTGTCTTTTCGCTGGGTATGGGCTTGTTTATCGATTTCCTTCAGCCGCTTTCTTAATAAGGTTATTTTGTCCCTTACGATACGACGGTCGGTCTCGATCTCTGTTTCACCCGGACCTCTTGTACCGATACCACCTCCCAGTCTTTCCAGGTGTTTCCACATACCGCGCAAGCGGGGTAATATATATTGGTATTGGGCCAGCTCCACCTGGGTGCGGGCCTGGGCGGTTTTGGCCCTTCGGGCAAATATGTCGAGGATTAGATCGGAACGGTCGATGGTCTTTACATCAAGCGCTTTTTCAATATTATTGATCTGCGCTCCGGTCAGCTCATCGTCAAAAATGATCACTCTAATATTGCGGTCTTCGATATAATGTTTGATTTCTTCGAGCTTGCCCTTGCCTACAAAAGTGCGGCTATCGGGATGTGGTAGTTTTTGGGTAAACCGTTTCACCGCTATTGCTCCTGCTGTTTCCGCGAGGAAGGCCAGTTCATCGAGGTATTCCTGTACCTGGGTTTCGGTTTGGTCTTTGTGCACCAATCCTACCAGCACGGCGCGTTCTTCTTTCTGTACTTTGGATTTTTTATCGAGCATAGGAGAAGCTATGAGCTTTAGCCCTGCCTACCGGCAGGCAGGTGCGAGCCTTGAACGTTTTAGTGGTTAATGATGGTGCAAAATAGGAAAAATTGCCTTGCTCCGTTGGCGGGCTGGATGGCTTCAAGAGGTCAAAACTTATACTGTATATGTTCCCTGTAAACAGATGTTGATAGTGGTGAAGACTTAGCTCACAGCTCATGGCTCACAGCTCGAAGCTGTCAGCTAGCAGCTTTCTCTACAATCCACTTAACGTAAGTCCGATGGAAAAAGGTTTTACCTGAGGCCCGGCACCTTCCTTGAACAGGGAGGTTAGCTGGTAACTTCCATAAAGTGTAAAATGCCCATAGCCAAACCTTGCGGTAGCAACCAGCCGGTTCTTATTGAAGAAGCGTTTACTGGCCTCCTTCATGGTGTAATCATTGAGGTTATTGCCGTTGCGGTCCTCCAGTTTCACATTCCGGGTATGCGCATTGATCATGGTCCCCACCTTTACCCCGATAGCTGCTTTAAAGCTTTTGCCCGCATTTACCGGGTCGGAAGTAAAGCGGAATTCTACCGGTGCTTCGAGGTAGGCGGTAGCCAGCTTGGTTTTTTTGAAATGGGTAGTATCGGACTGGTCGGTAAACCGGATTGTAGGAGTAAGGTCTTTGATACCAACATAGGTGCGTTTGAAAATGATATGGTCGGTCGAAATACCCGGGCCAAATGCCATGCTCAGTTTGGGATTGGTCTTAAAGGGGAAATCGAACATGAAATATACATTAAAGCTTTTCGAGAAACCGGAAGGCTTGGCACTGTCGGGCGCCGAGGCCCAGCTGGTATACCCGAACTGGACCAGGAAATGGTCGTTAGAACGGTTGCTGAGATTGATCGGTTGTTTTTTCTTCGGGGTTTCGGGTTCTTCCTGGGCAAAAAGGGCGGTAGTCAGCAAAACACAGGCAGCCAGCGATAAGATTTTCTTCATAAATAATAAGTAGTGGACAAATGTATTTTCCTCCCGGTTAACAAAAGGTTAAAGCGGGCCTGCAAAGGTAAGGGTTAAGGGCTAAGTATACATACCGGCAAAGGGCCCGGGCAGATGAGCAAACTTCTGCAGGGCAGGGCCATGGCAGGGATTCAGCCTATTTGGATCTTCTACCGATTATGTCCCGGCGGGGTCTCGCGCAGCGGACCGACGGTGATTGATTTTATTTTGAAGAATTCTTAACGCCGTTGTTGGTGTTCTTAAAAGGATTTCCCCTTTAGTAAGGTATACACCGCCAACAATATACCGGAGCCTTTTTTGGTTTCCGTCTCTAAGAGTTACACCGACAAACTGAAGTAATGTAACGGCCTACTATTTTCTTGACGCCGTTGTTGATGTTTTTAAAAGGGATTTTCCCACATTAGTAAGATAGACACCAACAACAACATACCCGAGCCAAACTTCCCATTTTTCAGGAAAACCCCTTTCCAGGACGTTTTCTTCACGTGTATGATTTCCCTTGTCCGCCTAACTTGTAGTATGCCGGCGATCATAACCGAATATCCCCAGTTTTTTACGGCTACCATCCTGGACTGGATGAAATTATTGGTGCCCGACAAGTACAAGCACATCATCGTTAGCAGCCTTCGTTTCCTGGTGGAAAAGGGAAGGATTAATGTATTTGCTTTTGTTATCATGTACAATCATTTACACCTGATCTGGCAGATGCTGGAAAAATCTGATCCTTCGGATGTACAAAGAGATTTTCTAAAATTTACAGCGCAAAGAATAAAGCGTGATTTACGAGTCTGTCACCCCGCGGTATTAGAGCGTTTCCGGGTTTCAGCGGCTGACCGTGAATACCAGTTCTGGCAGCGGAACCCCTTGTGCGTGGAATTAAGAACGGATAAAGTTTTCAGGCAGAAGCTGGATTATATACATTGGAACCCGGTAAGGGCGGGTATCTGTAAATTACCGGAAGAGTATGAGTATTCATCGGCCAGATTTTATGAAACAGGTATGGATAATTGGGGTTTTCTCAAACACTATACGGATTAAGCGGTCATTGTTGGAGTGTCTGAAAAAAGCTCTTTGCAATAAATTCAGTAGACAACAACAAATCAACAGCAGCAGCCCCGGTTGGTTGTTGGTGTTTCGATAATAATTATTGAGGATTACTTTTGGGGAACACCAACTACGGCCTCAAAAGCTCTTTGCAATAAATTCAGTAAACAACAACAAATCAACAGCAGCCCGGTTGGTTGTTGGTGTTGCGATAATAATTGTTGGGGTTTACTTTTTGGGAACACCAACAACGGCGTCAGAAAAACTCTTTGCAATAAATTCAGTAAACAACAACAAATGAACAGCAGGCCGGTTTGGTTGTTGGTATTTCGATAATAATTATAGAGGTTTACTTTTTGGGAATACCAACAACGGCAACAACTCCAACATCGGAACAAAAGGATCCGGGTATGAATTAGACTGATCGGATCCTCCCGGATCATGTCCCGTCGGGGTTTATCTTTACAACCACCAACAGGCGTCAGGACTGAATGAAATATGTGACTGTGATGCTTCAGTCTATTTTTAATTAGTTAGAATCAACAAAGCACTGTTCGATTTTGGGTATTAAGAAAGCGTATCATTTTTTTCTACAAACTTTATAAATTCTACGAGGCTGCTCCTTCAAAATGGTTAAGTGACTGGAAGGCGTTGTTCTCACTACTGGTAATAGAAATATGGATGTTAATTGCGGCCATGACTTACTATAAGGTTTTTACAAAGAAAGAATTGATCTATAAGGGTAGTTTAGAAATGGTTAGCATAACTATATTGATTGCTTTATCATTGATAAATTATATTGTGTTTGCACATCAAGAACGTTGGAAAACATATGTTAAGGAGTTTGACAGCTGGCCAAAAAAGAAAAACAGAACAGGAACAATGATTGCTTGGGTGATTGTATTTTTTATTCTTGGGAACTTGGTATTCGCATTTTATTTAATGAGCCAAATAAACTGGGAACATTATAAGTAATTTTAGTGCCCCGTCGGGGTCTCGCGCAGCGGACCCCGACGTTGGTTGATTTTCTTTTGAAGAATATATACAAGACCGGAGTCTGCAGGGCAAGACTCCGGGCAAACACCCCCGCGTGTTGAAAACATGCCCTAAATAAAAAGAGTCAAGAACTCGACGTTCTCAACTCTTTTCTTTATCGTGGACCCTGCTGGGATCGAACCAGCGACCCTCTGATTATGAGTCAGATGCTCTAACCGTCTGAGCTAAGGGTCCTACTGCAAGGCAGTAAAATCGTTTATGTCGGACCTGTTCTCTAATCCCGACGATTCGCTTCGCTCCTGTCGGGACCTTGTTTTTCTATGGCTCCTTCGTCGCCATGAAAAACTACGGCCGTCTGAGCCTGGTCCTGCCAAAAGGCGGTGGCAAAAATAGAAAAAAGCAGCGGAATACTGGCGATTATTCTTGCTGGGATTTCCCCGGACCAGGCGGGTGCAACTACCCTTCGGGAACTATTTATTCGGACAAAGTGGAGAGGTCTACATAATAAAATGGACTGCAACTTTAAGTCATCGCTGGCGGTTTGTTTAATTAATTATATTAAACAAATCAGTGACAACAGTTTCATCTGCGATGATCTTCAATCAGTATTTGTTACAGTCTTCAGAATCCAGCCACTAAAAAAATCCAGGATATCCTTTCTTACTACTGTTTTGTCGGCTTCATACAGGGCATGGCCGGTATTTTCAAATACCTTGATAATATAATCCTTGTGATTTTGGGATTGAAACACCGATTCAAGGATATAACAACTTCTCCAAACCGGGGTATTGTCCTGCTCATCCTTTTCACCGTAGATAACCAGCACTGGTTTTTTAACCTGTTTCCAGTAAAAGGCCGGATCATAATTGAAATTAAGCCGGATCCATTGCCAAAGCCAGGCATCCTTTGTGGCAGGAAATCCTTTAGCGAACTCCGCCAGCGGACTTTCCCGGAGGCTGTCAAGAATACGCTGGTAAGTATTCCAATCGTTTTGAATAACAAAGTTTTTCATTGCGGCATGTAAAGCTAAAACCTGCTGCAACTGCGGCCCGGCTAACCCGTTTTGCCTGCAGGTATTTACCATTTCATGTATGGATGTTTCTTCGAGGGTGGCTGCGCTGCCCACAATGTCAACGATAAAATCAATTTTTGACGATAATGATGCAGCCAGCGGAGCAATCATTCCTCCCTGGCTCAAGCCGGCCAGGCCAATTCGTTTTATCAGAAACTCTTTTCTCTTCAATAAAAAGTCCAGGCCTGCAATTGCATCGGTGGCCAGTTCCTTCATTCCTGCTTTTTTCCAATCCCCGCCCGATTTACCGCAACCTCTTTTATCGGGCAACAACACGTAGATTCCTTTTTCCGCCAGGTCTTTGGCAAATGAATAAGCCCAGCTATTGGTCCGGTCACTGTTCCCGGAACCCTGTATAATCACGACTGCTGTTGCGGGATTCACTGGCTTTTGCGGTTTCAGCACAACTCCTGCCAGTTGTATTTGCTGATTCCTGAAACTAACATCTTCTTCCTTGAATGCTGGCTGGCCGGATAGGGAATGGGGTCCAATAAGAAAAAGCAGGCAAAAAGAAAAGAGACCACGCATGGTTTAATTTTTGTAAAACAAAAATAGAATCCTGGCTGGAAGATGGCTGGTAATAAACAGGCGGGCAGGAACAGAATGAACTCAATTTGATAAGCGGTATTGGATGGGTGTAAGCCCGGTATAACGGCGAAAGTATTTTGAAAAATGGCTGGAATCATAGAAACCGCTTCGCTGGGCAATTTCAGTTATAGTAAGACTGTGTTGCCGGAGCAGGAACTTGCTTTCGTCTATTCTTAATTGGAGCAGGTATTCGCCAATTGTATAACCCGTTTCTTTTTTGAAAACCCGGCTGATATAACTGGCGGAATAACCTGTTTCATGACTAAGTTGGAGCAGCAGC
>DASUMO010000127.1:0-7550 GCA_036277695.1 Chitinophagaceae bacterium | reverse complement strand
GACTACCGGGTAGCCCCTGAGCATAAATTTCCGGCAGCTGTAAATGATAGCTACAATGCTTTCAAATGGATTGCGCAACATGGTGCTGAATTTGGTGGTGATACCAGTCGCATTGCTCTTATAGGTAACAGTGCAGGCGCAAACCTCGTTGCAGTCATAACCCAAAAGGCAAAAAATGATGGCATCGTTGGCAAAATAAAATTGCAGGTCTTGAATGGGCTGCCTGTTGACCTCCGGCCTCAAAACATGGAATCTTCCCTTTCTTACCAGCAAAATGCCAGAGGCTATTTTCAAACAAAAGATGCCTGTTATTTCGCAGTTGAACTGTATGCTCCGGGCCAGTACAATAATCCTGAAGTTTCCCCCATACTTATAGAAGATTTGAAAGGCTTGCCCCCTGCCGTGATCATTACTGCTGAATACGATCCGCTAAGAGATGACGGTATTTTGTACGCAGCCAAATTAAAAAGTGCCGGAATAAAAGTGTGGGATAAATGTTTCCCGGGTCAAATTCATTGTTTAATTGGAGCACCGCCAAATAGTGATACTGTAAAGGAATACGAATCACTTGTAAAAATGGCTATGAACGATTGTTTTCACAAATAATCAGTTTATTATTAGCGTTTTGAACAAACGCATACAGAACAGAACACAGTTTCAATGAATCAAGAATAGAAACTCAATTCGACATTATGAAAGAAAACATTATCCAGCCATAAGTATATACTCATTACAGCTACTCCAGTAAAAATACCCCGGAACCAGCAGGATGGAGAGTTTTCGGGAATACAATTAAATGAATGGCGGCAAAGACGAACAACAAAAGGTATGCTGCAGGTAGACTGATCAATGAAATACCAGCTATGTACTGCCAGAAGCAGAGGTTCGAGGTCGACGACCTTTGCTCATCAAAATTCTTAACTTCATCTACAAAACAAAGCCAACCTGCTGCAATAACCGGCCGTTGGCTGCAAGCCGGTATTGACCTGGTAATTAACCGTTAACATGATGTACGGATTTATATTAGTTGCCTTTCTTTTAGCATTGGAACAATTATCTTTTGCCCAGAACCATTTACCTGTTATAAAAGCTTCCTCCAAAAATGTTGATATCAGGGATGGTTTACATTTTAAGAAAGGGTATTGGTATCTAATGCCTGAAAAAAAACCAGATTATTATTTTGTTGAAATTCCCGGTAAAGAACACAAGGTTAGTTTTATTACCGACAAGGATTCCATTTCCTTTGATACAAAGTATGGCGAAGACTATGACTTCATTATTTTAATGAATAACAAAGATAGCTGCCATACCCGAATAGCTACCCGCTATAAAAAAATGCTTACTTATACAAGAAAAAATTCACTGGCAGCTCATGATACCATACCTTTTACAATTGGTAATAATAGCAAAATATATATGAAGGGCCGGATCAATAACTCTGATCTGCTCAATATTCAGTTTGACCTGGGAGCAGGGGGATGCCTGGTGAACAAATCTTCACTCAAAAAAGTCCAGATGAATTTTGATGGGTCGATCAATCTGACAAATTCAGATGGAACGCAAACCGTGCCATCCAGTAGTTCTAATAAACTGGTAATTGCAAACCTTGCATGGGAAAAACTGGCCTTTGCAGTAGCCGATAATATGACCTATCGTGAAGACCTGATTGTTGGGAATGTCCTGTTTCAAAACAAAGTAGTTGAAATTAACTATGATGAAAAAATAATTATTGTTCGTGACTCCCTGCCTTCTGTTGCCAGTTATTCCAGCCATGAGATCATCCTTGATGGGGGTGCTGTCCCTTATTTACAGGGAAGCTTAACGATTAAATCAAAAAAGAAAACAGGCTGGTTTATGTTTGATACTGGCGCATACACTACTATTTTACGAACAAGTGAAATCTCTGCAACAAATAAAATTTATACCGAATTTAAAAATATGGCGGGACTCAGCAGCAAAACATTATCACCACGGATTACAATTGGGGATTATTCATTCGCTGATTTTAATTATACCGTGGGTAAACACAATGATGATGACACACAATTGGGGCTGTTAGGCAATGATCTTCTAAAACGATTCAATGTAGTGCTCGATAATAAAAAAGGGCATCTTTATTTAAAACCAAATTCATTGACTAATGACCGGTATGCCAATCCTGAGTACTGGTTAGTACGGATCGTGACTGTCATTTTGGTTTTATTGATAGCCTTGCTTGTATTTTTTATGTACAGGAGAAGAAAGAAAAAATAGTATTTTAAACCGATAATACTTTTATAAACGAATCCAGCAGCCAACGTGGAACTTTCTGCCACAGGCCCAACGACAGGCAGGTGCTGGGGCAGCTAATTCCGGGTCCTGGCTAGCCCTTACGATTTGAAACACTAAAAAATCATGATACGATTGCGGAACGCGACAATTGAAGATGTCTCAATACTAAAGCTTTGGGATAAGCAGCAGCATGTGATAGCAAGTGACCCGGACGATGATTGGAACTGGGACTACGAACTTTCAAGAACTCCTGCCTGGCGCCAACAATTGATCGCCGAATTAGAAGGCCGGCCAGTTGGATTCATTCAGATAATCAATCCTGCACAGGAGGAAACTCATTATTGGGGGGATATTCCAGAAGGTTACAGGGCCATTGATATCTGGATAGGCTCCAAAGAAGATTTGGGGAAAGGTTATGGTACAGAGATGATGCGACAGGCATTGACAAAATGTTTCCAGGACCCGGAGGTAAAAAAAGTACTGATTGATCCCTTAGCTTCCAACTTGAGGGCTATCAAATTTTATGAGCGCATTGGTTTTAGATTTATAGAAGACCGCAGATTTGGAGATAGTGACTGCAAGGTATACTCCTTCAACCGGGACAACCCGAGATTGCAAACACAGAGCACAACTTAAATTTTTCTTAAATGAATAGTTTTTTTATAGGACTTATAACAACGGCCGTTATAATTGCGTTACTTGAAGTTCTAAAATTTTTAGAAAAACGATTGATAGCCGCTTTGACATTGACCGGTATTGCATTTATTTATATTGGTTTTTCCTGGAATCATATACCATCATTAATTTATTGCATAGCCGGGGTTGCAGTATTTTTTGGACTTTCTTATTTCGGGTATAAGCACAATTTTAAACTCATCATCATAGGATTAATTCTGCACGGAATTTGGGATTTCTTCTTTTCCTTTTTTAGTTCAACTGCCCCTGAGGGTTATGATATATTTTGTTTGACTATAGATTTTATTCTGGCATTTTATTTCTATGTAAGGGTTAAACCGGATAAATAGGCCGGGGCTGAATTAAGAAACACAATCCGATAATGCCTTACCAAACAAGGGGAGGAATTTTCTCAGAAAATTCCCTCTGAATCAAACAAAGAAGAATAACGCCCGGGCGAGGATCAGTTGATATGCCTATTCTGCCCATACATTACAATTGCGAAAGACTCACAGACTATATTCCAACAGGTTGTTGGTGAAAAACCAAGGGCATTTTCTGTTCGTTGTGCCAGGAGCAATTAATGCGTTGAATAAATTGTAAGGCAAACATCCCACTATGATTTTACCTGGCTAAATCTCACCTCCCCAAGTTCATTAAACCACCGCCTCCTTATTATACCGGCCCCTGTATTCCAAAGGCGAGAGCCCGGTAATTTTTCTGAATACTTCACGAAACGCTTTCAGATCCGAATAACCTACTTCATACATTACTTCATTAATTGTTTTGCGGCTGGTTTCAAATGCTTTTTTGGCCGCTTCAATCTTCACGCGCTGAGCATATTCAACCGGGGTATTCCCGGTGGCTTTGATAAACCTGCGGTCAAAGTTCCGCCTGCCAACCGCAAACTTTGACGACAACTCCTCAACAGATATCTTTTCATCCACTTTACTTTCAATATAGGCCTGTGCCTGTTGAACCATTTCATCCCCGTGCAGTTTCTGGCCTGTAAATATGGTGAATGCCGACTGGCTATGCCGGTCCAGTTCAATCTGGAATACTTTAGAACAAAAAATGGCAGTTTGCCTGTCATAATATTTCTCGACCAGGTAGATCAACAGGTTGAGGAAGGAATATGCCCCGCCATTCGTATAAATACCGCTCTCATCCGTAATCAACTTATCAACCTGTAAATTCACCTTCGGGAACATCGTTCTGAATGTATTCGCAGCAGACCAGTGCGTAGAACAGGTTTTTCCATCCAGCAAACCTGATGAGGCCAGCATGAATGCACCGGTACAGATACTGGCTATTTCAGCGCCGTTCTTGTATTGTTGTGCAATCCACTCAATCAGCAACTTGTTCCCCTTAATGGCATTTTGATAATTATGATTCAATGAGGGAATGATGATGAGATTGGTTTTGGCAATAGCTGAAATGCTGGTATGAGGTCTCACCGTAAACAAACCGCCATAGTAGTCCACTTTCTTGGAAACTCCGGCCAATTCGATCTTGAACAATTCCTTTCTACCAGTCTCCTGCCAATAGGCATTGGCCCTTGTAAATATCTTGTAAGCACCGACCACGCTGCTCAGGTTGTTCTGTCCCTCGGGGACAACTATGGTAAGATGTTTCATCTGGAACTTCTTTTTACTGGATTTAAAAGCGGGATGTTGCGAGGTTATGCAGGCAAAGATAGAACTCTATCCTGTCCAAATCAACCCACTACAAAGTCCATTTTACACCCCCGCCAGCTGTTATTTAGACAATAAATTTGTTGAATATTTACAACAATCAAAAATGAAAAACAAAATGAGCAACACAGATTTTACAACTACTATCGTAGTGGACCAAACCCCGGAGCAAGTATTCAACGCCATCAATAATGTCCGCGGATGGTGGTCAGAAGAAATTGAAGGCGGTACGGAGAAACTCAATGATGAATTTAATTATCATTTCAAAGACGTCCACATTTCCAAAATGAAATTGATTGAGGTTATTCCTAACAAAAAAGTGGTTTGGCTTGTGCTGGACAACCATTTCAATTTTATTAAAGACAATAGCGAATGGAAGGGCAATAAAATCATTTTTGATATCACTGAAAAAGACGGTAAAACACAACTACAATTCACTCAATTGGGCCTGGTTCCCGAATATGAATGTTATGATATCTGCCAGAATGCATGGACCAATTATATACAGAACAGTTTGCGGAGCCTGATAACCACCGGCAAAGGACAGCCGAACCCCAAAGAAGGAGGTTTCAATCAGCAGCTCCTCGACGAGTATTCTGCTACTAAAAACTAATAAAGGAAATAAAATGAAACAGCAAAATTTTCATATAAGCATTTTAGTTGACGCAAAGCCTGGAGATGCTTTCGAATGTATCAATAAGGTGACAGAATGGTGGACTGAAAACCTGGAAGGCAGTTCACAAAAACTGGGTGATGAATTTTCGGTACGTTTCGGTGACGTTCATTATTCCAGGCAAAAGTTAGTTGAAGTTGTGCCCGGTAAAAAAGTTATGTGGCTTGTTACTGACAGCAAACTTAATTTTCTAAAAAACAAGCAGGAATGGACCCATACCAAAATCAGTTTTGAAATCTCTATTCAAAACGACAAAACGAAGATCGTTTTTACCCACATAGGCCTAGTTCCGGAAATCGAATGTTTTGATGCCTGTTCAAATGCATGGAGCCAGTATATTCAGCAAAGCTTATTTAACCTGGTCAGTACAGGCAAAGGCCGACCCGAACGAAAAATGCTGACCGCATAATTAATCTTAGAATGGCAAGACTATAATTCATAGAACTATAGTCTTTTTTTTACCTTTATCCCCGGCAAAAAGAGGGAATTGCTATCCATTCGTCTCCGCCAGGCGCTTAACGATTGTAATTTACTGCAGGCAGGAAGCGTTGATAAGTGTTTACAAATCGAAATAAAATGTAAAAAAATTTCCAGGTCTATTATTAATTCTGACATTGCATCATGGCTGTAAAAATTAAACCCTGGACCATTCCTTTTTTATTTGCCCTCATTATTCTCTCTGCCATAAAGATCGAAGCCCAACCCGTCCGGGGATTCAATCTGTCTGATGTGAAAATATTGGATGGCCCATTTCTAATTGCCCAGCAAGCGGATTTAAACTATATACTTGCATTGGACCCGGACAGGTTGCTGGCACCCTATTTAAAGGATGCAGGTATAACTCCGTTGAAAGATAATTATAGCAACTGGGAGAGTTCGGGCTTGAACGGCCATACCGGGGGGCATTACCTTTCTGCCTTGTCCTTAATGTATGCTGCCACCGGCATGGAAGAACTGAGTACCCGTTTAAATTATATGATCAAATGGCTCGACTCCTGCCAGCAAAAAAACGGGAATGGTTACGTCGGTGGTATCCCTGATGGCCAGGCCTTTTGGAAGGAAATAGCCGCAGGCAATACAAAGGCAGTACAAAGCCGTTGGGTACCGCTTTATAATATTCATAAATTATATGCAGGATTGTACGATGCCTACCGGCTCGCCGGGAATGAGAAGGCGTTCGGCATATTGGTAAATCTTTCGGATTGGTTTTACAACCTTGCTCAAAAGCTTACGGATGATCAAATTCAGGAAATACTGAAAACAGAACACGGGGGTCTGAACGAAGTTTTCGCACAGGTGGCAAAGATTACCGGTAACAAGAAATACCTTGAACTTGCCATCAGGATGTCTGAACGATCTATTCTGAATCCGCTTATTCGACAGAAAAATGAACTCACAGGCAAACATGCCAACACCCAAATACCTAAAATAATCGGGTTTAAATATATCGCGGACGCAACGGGGAAACCTGATTGGGATTCGGCTTCTGTTTTCTTCTGGAATACCGTAATAAACAGGTGGACGGTCTCTATTGGAGGAAATAGCATTCGCGAACACTTTCATTCACCGGATGATTTCTCGGCCATGGTTAGCCATAACCAGGGGCCGGAGACTTGCAATACCTACAACATGCTCAAGCTGACACAGCTCCTGTATTTTTCTGATCCGCAAACAAAATACATGGATTATTATGAAAAGGCTTTGTTTAACCATATCCTGTCATCCGTACATCCGGTAAAAAGCGGCTTTGTATATTTTACACCGATGCGTCCGCGTCATTACAGGGTTTATTCGCAAGCCCAGGAAAGTTTTTGGTGTTGTGTGGGAACAGGCATGGAGAACCATGCCAAATATGGGGAAATGATATATGCGCATGATGACAATAACCTATTCGTAAATTTATTTATTGCCTCAGCGCTTAACTGGAAAGAAAAAGAATTGAACCTTACCCAGTATACAAAATTTCCCTATGAGAACTTCTCCGTGCTGAAGATCCAAACTCACGAACCTATAAAGATGAGTTTAAAAATCAGGAAACCGGTATGGGCTATTGAACGGGAAATAAAAGTCTATGTAAATAATAAAATTACCAGCAATTACACGGTCCAGGATAATTTTATCACCCTTGCCCGTACATGGACGAATGGGGATGAAGTTAAAATTGAGATGCCCATGCATGTAAACCTGGAATATTTGCCGGATGGGTCCTCATGGGCATCGGTTAAATACGGCCCCAT
>DASUMO010000126.1:0-2315 GCA_036277695.1 Chitinophagaceae bacterium | reverse complement strand
AGGGATAATTGCTTTTGCTTTACCACTGGTTCCTGTATTCAAGCCGGCAATCAGCGAACCCTCGCCGGCACTATCCAGGTAGATCTTAATATTCGCATTGGCCCGGGGATCCATTTTTTTCCCTGTTTTTGTCAGGCTTTCCACCAGCAAATACTGCAGGTTGTTATCCTGTGCGAAATAACGCAGGCGGATAATTTTTTCCGGGGCTGGGGCTTCTTCTGTCTTTTCTTCCTGGGCAATAAGTGTGTGGCCTGATAAAAGAAGCAGGCAGCTTAGCAGCAGGGCCAGGTAATTATTTATGCTCAGCTTTTTCATTTTCTTCGATTACAGTTTCATGAATTGGTATGATGGGAAATACCCTTACAAAAAAGGTGATGATCAGCAATGCGCCGGCCAGGGAACCCATGGCAATGGCCCATTCTTCCCAACTGGGGAAATAAGTTTTATAATCGGCCGGTACTTCCTGCATGGGCATCAGGGGATGCAACATGGTGGGAGTAACGATCAGGTAACGTTTGAACCAGGCGCCCACTACCACCATGATGCCAGCAATAAACATAGGCAATGGCTTTCTGCCTTTTTTTGTGAGCATGACAATTATCGGTATTATCATACCGATCATAATGGCAAACCAGAAAAGGGGAGCAAACTGACCGGCGAACAATTGGGTTAAATGAGCTTCTTCCGGCTTTTTCATTTTAAAAGCCGGAACCAGGTATTCATTCACATTAAAATAGAGGTAAAGAAAAGCGAGGAGAACAACAATTTTTCCCATCTTATTAAAATGTTCCTCGGTAATATATTTTTCCAGTTTGTAGTATTTACGGAAAACATACATCGCTACTACTACGGCTCCGGCGCCTACAAGGAATGCACCCGATACAAAATAGGCCCCGAAATTGGTGCTATCCCAGCCGGGACGGTATGTGGTCGCAAATAACCAGGAAGTGACGGTGTGAATGCAAAAGGCAACCGGGATAATCATGATACAAAGAATGGCAATCGCTTTATTACCTATCTTAAATTGTTCCGTTGTTCCTTTCCAGAAAGAACCCAGCACGCGGTAAGTCTTTTTCATCCATCCGGGTGATTTTTCTTTCTGTTCATTCATGATCTTCAGGTCGGGCAGCAGCGGAATATACAATAAGAGCAGGCTGATAAAAAAATAAGTACCGATCACGATCACATCCCAAGTTATCGGGGATTGAATGCGTCCATGAATGATCACATTCACCAGTCTTTCGGGTCTACCCATATCGACAATAATGATCAGCGAAGCGAACACGATGGCAGAAACCGCGATGATCTCTGCAATACGGGTGAGTGGCGTACTCCAGTGAATATTGGCGAGCCGGAAAATGGCAGTGATCAGGGAACCTACCAGGCTGATCGCGACAAAGAATACGAAATTGGAAATATAAATTCCCCAGGAAACATAATCCCGCATATTTGTAACACCCAGTCCATAACGCAATTGCCGGTAATAGGCATAAGCCCCTACCAGGCAAATCAGCAAGAGAATTCCGGTCCAGATCATTCCCCGCCTTCCGAATTTTTGCGGCACCAGGTCGCGGATGATTTGTTCTTGATTAAGTGCAGTTAAATTTTCCACGGTCAGCTTTTTAATGATGAGATGGCAATGAACCCGGCCTCACATTTTCTAACCCGGATTCATAAGGGAAGCTCCGGTTTACTGGAGGCAGATAATAAACACTGGGTTTGGTACCCAGGTCTTCCATTAAGCGGTATCCTGATTTATCTTTTACCAGGTCACTAAAACGGAAGGTTTCCGCACCATTGGTTACCGAATCTTCGTTGATATCGCCAAAGAAGAATACGCCATTGGGGCAAGCCGATACGCAGTGCGGGAGTTCGCCTTTCCTGGTCATATCGGGACAGAAATCACATTTGCTGGGAGTACCTTTTTTTTGCGGCAGGCTGGTTTCGCTTGAATATGGAAGGGCCGCCACTTCAGCGGGCATTTCAGGTTCATCCCAGTTGAATATTCGGGTAGAATAGGGACAGGCAGCCATGCAGAAACGGCAACCCACACAACGGTTATTATCGATCAGCACAATACCATCCTGGCGTTTGAACGTCGCATCAACCGGGCACACTTTCACACAAGGGGGTTCATCGCAATGCATACAGGTAGTGGGTTGCCAGTAAGGCGCGGAATGTTCATCCTCCTGCATTGAATAAACTTTCAACCAGCTTGCACCAGGGTGCACATGGTGCATATGGTTACAGGCGTCCTGGCATTTTTTCAAATTCTTGCAGCGGGAAAGATCAATGACCATCACGAATTTTTTCCC
>DASUMO010000125.1:0-3087 GCA_036277695.1 Chitinophagaceae bacterium | reverse complement strand
TTATCTTTACAATCAATACCTTAAGCTGTAATGAGCAAAAAGAAGCAGGTCGAGAAAAGAAAAAATACTGTTCCCGAACAACCTACCCGTAAAACAGTTACCCTTAAAAAGCAGCCTTTACTAACCAGGGAAAATATACTGCCAGCCTTATTTATCCTGCTTTATATGTTGGTTGATTTTATCCCCCGCTTTGGTGCGGGAGATATCATGGGCAGCCAATGGTTTTACCTGAGCCTGCTCAATACAGTCAGTATCCTCTATTTACTATTCAACAGGCAGCGGGAGAACAATCTTACATTGAGCCGGGTCATTTTTAACCCGCTTTCTTTTCTCTACCTCGGCTTATTAGTGCTGGTGATCCTGTCCATAACCTGGAGTATTAATAAAACGGAATCTCTGGTTGTATTCGCCAGGTTCGCCAATACCATTGTCATGTACTTCTGCATGGCGATATTCCTTTTTAGCCGTTTGCCATTGCTAAAATTATTTTCCCAGGTAATGGCTGTTTTTTTACTGATACAGTCCATAGATACCCTTTCTGATTTCTATGAAGGCCTTGGACAACAGAACCTGGACAGACTGATCTATTATTTGAAAGGAAATGCAGGAAATAAAAATATCCTGGCGGCCAGCCTGGTCATGAAAATGGCCTTTACCATTTATTGTATTTATGTATCGTCAAACTGGTGGAAGCTGATAAACGGGGGTATCCTGCTGACAGGGGCCCTGGCCATTTTTATACTCAACGCCCGTGCTTCTTACCTGGGGCTGGGGTTGCAGTTGCTGTTGTTTATTACTGCTGCTATCCTGGTTCATTATAAAACGCTTTCAACCCGGCAGATCGCCATGCATGCGCTGATTCCCCTGCTAACTGTGATCCTGGCTTTTTTTATTTCCCAGGCAATGTTTAAAAATGCAGTTGCATTACAGGAAGAAAATACCAGTTATGGTACAGTAGCGGAACGGCTCAGTACGATCAGTTTCACAGCAGAGGGTTCAAATGCCCGGCTCTATCAATGGAAAAGTGCACTTCAATATATCCAGGGCAACCCGCTAAAGGGCTGCGGTTTCGGGAACTGGAAGCTGGCCTCGATCCCTTATGAAAAAACCTTTGTGGATGATATGCTGGTCACCTATCATGTGCATAATGACTTCCTTGAAATAACAGCTGAAACAGGAATTGCAGGCGGCCTGCTGTTCATTGGGTTATTTCTCTGCGTTTTTATTTTCAGTGTAAAAGCCTTGCTCAATAAGCAAGCTTCTGCTACGACCCGGGCTGTTTCGATCTTAACCCTGATGTTGCTGGGCAGTTATTCTATCGATGCGCTGTTCAACTTTCCTTCTGAAAGACCGATCATGCAGTTTTTCTTTGCTTTTATCATGGCGCTGGGGGTAAACCTCTATTTATCTCTCCGGCCTTCGCCGGGACCAGCAACGGCTGTCAAACCTCCTACCCGCATTATTTTTGGATTGGGTGCTTTGGCATTGTTACTGCCTTCGCTCTATATTACTTACAATACGTACAAGTCGCTGGTGGTACAAACCCTGGTTAATACCGATATGGGTAAACCCCAGCTCCTTACCCGCTGGCAGGATATTATCGATGCATTCCCGGCCATACCGAATATGAACGCCTATTGTTACCCCATCGATCATATTAAGGCCATTTACCTGATGGAAGATAAAAAATATGACCAGGCCCTCTCCTATATTAACCGGAGTTTGCACGTGAACCCTTATCTCACCCTGTCTGAATACCTGAAAACAAAAATCTTTATCGCGACAAATAACCCCGACAGTGCTTACTATTATGCACAGGTTGCTTTTTTCAACAAACCCCGGTCAAGGGCTAATTATGAATTGCTCAACCAGGTCAGTATTCAACGAAAAGATACAGCCATGCTGGGTAGAGCATTTCGCGAATACAGCGGTTATCGCAAAGACCCCTGGGGATGGAACCGTTACCTGGAGATCATGCTCTATATGCCGAACAACCAAACAGAATTGAGGGCACTTGCCGATAGCGCCATCAAATTATTTCCCAATGATGCCGCCCTGCTTCAGAAACAGCAACAGATCAGCGGGAGCCAGCAGACAACCGGCGGTATGACAGCGGAACAACAGAGCGATTTCATCACTACGTTTAATATAGCCCTTGACCTCTATGCAAAGGGTGACTATAACAATGCGATCACGAATTTTAAAAAAGCATCCGCACTCAATCCCAACGACCTGATCAGCCATGAAAATATAGGACTGAGTTATTTTGCCATCAGCAATTTTTCAGCTGCAATTCCTCATTTTGACAAGGTAATATCGGCCCAGGCAACCCGGGATGGCAAATCGGAATATTACCGCGGTATTTGCCTGCTGAACATGGGGAGAAAAAATGAAGGTTGCAGCTCACTCCAATTATCGCTAAACAAGAATTATCCGCAGGCCGCGGCTGCCATAACTGCAAATTGTCAATAACCACAATCCAACAATCTAACAGTCTTCCTATCACCTCATTCCCCATAGCCTCTTTTCCCTCCTTTCATCAGGCCTGGAATTCATTAATCAAAATACCTCTAAGAATTGGTGGCGGGTTCAGTAGCTTGTTATTTCAAAATGTTCGTTATGAAAAAACTTTTAATTGCGGCCTTTACCTGCTTCTGCTGTTCCATCTATTTGTATTCACAGATCCCCTTAACGGTATTACCCAGCGGGGGAAATAAAAAAGCCTCCGTCAGCGAACGGGTAGGCCTCACGGATATCACGATTCATTATGACCGCCCCGCTGTGAAAGGCCGGGAAGGTAAGATCTGGGGCCAATTGGTACATACCGGTTTTACGGACCAGGGTTTTGGCAGTAGTAAAGCTGCTCCCTGGCGGGCCGGGGCCAATGAAAACACCACGATTGAATTCAATAATGATATAAAGATTGAAGGCCAGCCCCTGAAGGCCGGCAAGTATGGTTTCTTCATTGCCTATGATCCCCATGAACCCACGCTGATTTTTTCAAAAAATTCCGGTGCCTGGGGCAGTTATTATTATAATGAAAAGGAAGATGCCCTGCGGGTAAAAGTAAAACCCCTTGTTACCGAA
>DASUMO010000124.1:0-2771 GCA_036277695.1 Chitinophagaceae bacterium | reverse complement strand
GGCACAAATGGGGTTGTATTGAAATCTGTGGGAACTAATTATACGAGTGCTAATGACATTTTCCTGCAACCTGATGGCCGCATCCTGGTAGGTGGAGGAAGCAACAGTAATAGCGGTACCAACTTCCTGGTAGCCCGGTTTAAACCGGACGGTAGTTCCGATACCAGCTTCAACCATAGTGGAGTTGCAACCTTTCACCTGGGCCAGCAGGGTTCGTCCGATTATATAGGCAACGTGGCATTGCACGAGAATAAGATCCTTGCCGCGGGTAATAGTGATTATTACAGTAGCCAGCAAACCCAGAATAATCATCGCATACTCATGTTTCGCTTGCTTGAAGGCGCGCCGCAATTCACACCGGTTATAACACCAGCCGGGCCGATTAATGGTTGCCAGGGAACACTGGTTACATTAAATTCCAATCAAACCGGGAATCACCAATGGTATTACAACGGTGGAGTAATGCCTGGAGCCAACAATGCAGCACTTACGGTGAACATCAGTGGAAATTATTCTGTAGAGGTGAGCAATCAAAACGGTTGCGGCATCTCGGCCCCGGTATCTGTAAGCATTCACAGCAGCCCTCCCGTTCCTCCATTGGACTACTCCGGAACACCCTACCAGTTCAGTACAACACCCGGCTATGCCCAGTATACCTGGTATTTCAACAACAGCGTAATTACCGGGGCTAACAGTAATACCTATACGCCAACACAAGCTGGTAATTACACGGTAAGGGTTACCGATGCCAATAACTGCAGTACAACTTCTGCTGTATACAACCTGGTGGTGTTAAGCACCACGGAACTGCAGGTTGGTGACGCCTCACTGCGTTTTTACCCCAGCCCCGCCTACGGCCTGCTGAATGTAGATGTTCAGCGTGCTTCCGGTAAACCATTAACAGCGGAATTGTATGACCTGGGTGGCAGGTTATTGCATACGCAGTTGCTGAACCGCAACCACAATGAGATCCCGCTGAAATCCCTGCAGGCTGCAGTATACCTGCTGGTTGTTTCCGATGGGAAGGTAAGGGAAGTGCGAAAAATTGTAGTTATAAATTAACTAGAGATGATATCCAAAATATTCGGCTATGAGTAAGATACATTCTGTTTTGCTAACATCCTGGCTGCTCTTGTTATTGATGACAGCCTGTAAAGATGATAAACTCGATGCCCCGGGCGGGGGGGAAGCTCAATTGATCGTAACCACTGATGCGCCGGCCCTGAGCATGGAAACAGGTCCGACTGCTGATTTCAACCTGATTGTACAGTCGCAAATGCCACCCAGTGGGGTTTGGATCCGGGTGGAAATAAGGGGAGAGCTTGATAATGTGGGCTACTTTTTCAGTCCGCAAATTGAGTCTGTCAGTTCTACCACGCATATTGTTGTTGGCAACCTGCCCAAGCAAAAGATCTGTATTTGCACGGTGCGGGTAACCTCCAAAACCAGGGCTGCGAATACAGCCACAACCAGTTTCCGGATCGTGTATAAATAAGGCAGCCAGGATTGGCCGCGGACTTAAGACAACATTGATTTACCATCGGGAAGTCTGGACCCGGGCGGGATTTTAATTTTATTCTTTAGCAATTAGCATTTACATTTGCAACCCTCGCCCGGGTGGCGGAATTGGTAGACGCAGCAGACTCAAAATCTGCCGTCCGCAAGGATGTGCTGGTTCGATTCCAGTCCCGGGCACTGAGACCTCCGAAAGGGGGTTTTTTCATTATTCCAAAACTTAATACCCTGGCCGGTCACTGGCTTCATTGGAGTCATTCACCTTCACTGGGCATTTTTAATATAGTTAGGCGATTCGCATTCCTGCCAGTACTCTACGATCTTAACGATGGTTTTTTTTAACTGGTCATAATTATTTGGCTTAACAAAAAACCCCTGGATAGACCGGGAATATGCGTCAATGACATGCCGCTGTTCCGCACTTGTAGAAAAGAAAAGGTAAGGGATCGATTTTAATCTCAAATCTTCATTGTTGTGAATTTTTTCTCTTAATTCCATGCCGTTTAGTTTGGGCATATTGATGTCCGAAAGGACAAGGAAAGGTTCGATCTCGGTTTGGGTCAAATACTCCAAAGCCTTCATACTGTCTCCAAAGAAAATAAGCTTATTGTTATAATCGAGCTCGTTAAAGATCTCGGCCAAAATATCCTGGTCGTCTATATCGTCTTCAATAATAATAATAGGTCCACGTTTGTTCATTCCAGTATGATTAAGATTCGTTGCAGGCCCTTAAAGTTAATGGTCTTTTCAGGATGTTGCCAGCTTATTTGTGCAGGTTTATAGGCGAAGCAACTTTGATCTACCAAACCTGGCTGCCATGAAAAATTCAGACCCTTAGCGAGCCACGGAATCCCCTTGCGGCATAGAAGGAGGGCGCACTGTTATGAAACACAAAGACATGGCCGTAGCGACGATCGCAAAAGAGAGCGCCGCCGAGTTTTCTAATCTCAGTAGGTGTTTGTATCCAGCTCTCCGTTTTCGTATCAAATTCTCCAAGGTTCTGCAACTCTCGATATTGGTCTTCATTCAAAAGCTCGATACCCATAGCGGCTGCGAGATCAACAGCGTTACCAGCTGGGCGAACACCTTTCTTTTCTCTTTCTTCCTGCCCTTCTCTGTCGTAACAGATACTTCTGCGGTCTTTAGGACTTTCCGCTGAACAATCATAAAAAATATATTCGTCCGTCTTTGTATCATGGTCGACAACATCCGGTTCGCCGCCAGTGCTTTCCATTTCATCAAGTGACCACAATTTT
>DASUMO010000123.1:0-2569 GCA_036277695.1 Chitinophagaceae bacterium | reverse complement strand
TTGGATTATATTTTCTATTTTCATTCCCGCTTCAGCCAAAACCAGTATATGGAACCTACTTCGTACCAACCCGAATATCCCCTGCTCACCGACCGTGTTCAATCCAGTTTTATAGACGGCATGGTTATCATTATCATGATGTTTGTGTTTGCCGCCTGGCTGGACCGTTTTGATGATGCACCCAGTTGGCTGCGGATTGCCCTATTTTTTGGAGCCTGGGCCATTTATGAACCGCTCTGCACCAGTTTAGGTGGCACCATCGGGAATCATGTCAAAGGCATCCGCGTGCGGCAACATGGCGACACGAATCAAAAAATAAAGTTCTTCCAGGCCTTTGCCCGTTACCTGGTAAAAATCACATTGGGTTGGATCTCCTTCCTGACCATCCATACCAATAATGAAAGGAGAGCCATTCATGATATGGTAGCGGGATCAGTGATGATCAGGAAATGATCAACCTACAACCTGTTCCTGTTTAAATTTTACACTCTTTTTTCTTCGTAGTAAAATAAAGCTGAACAACAACCAGCTGAGAACAGGCAGCCAAATCACGATGAAATATATAAACCAGGAAACCTGGACGACCGGGGCTGGTTTCACCGGAACCAATATTCCATTGCCGATTGGTCCTTCGGAGAAAACAAAAATGCGTATAAAATTCCAGCCCAGGTGAAGGGCAATGGGAATGTATAAAGAACAAGTTTTGGCATAAGCATAAGCGTATAGCAACCCGGCTACCCCGGTAGTAAAAAAAACAAAAGCCATTGCCCCGGGGTGTCCTATCACTTCAAATGAAAACCAATGGTAGATCCCGAAGGCAATGGCGGAAACAATAATTGCTGCAGTAGCTCCCACCCTTTTTATAAGTATGAATAATAATACGCCACGGAAAATCAATTCCTCGAATAAGACTGCCTTGATATTCCACCAAAGACCGGTCATGATCAATGAGAAGTCCAATTGAGGGTTTAACTCCCAGTATTCCCGGGCAAAGAGCATCCTGAAAATAAATCCTGAGGCCGAACAGGCTGAAGCCAATAAAAAGAATGATAGAAAATCAACGACTCTTTTTCGTGTAGGCTTTAATCCCAACACGCTGAGGTCTTTCTTTTCTATTATCCATACGAGAAGCCAGGAAATAGCCAGCTGTACGAGTATACCGATCATAAAAATAGCCTGAAGACAAAAGGCGGGTTGCATTCATTTTTTCCAGATTGAAGTAAAAGAGTCAGCCCGGCAGTTACAATAGCTGAAAAATAAGTGGTAGGAAGTATGGTTGGTACGATTGCCCTGCTTGCCACTAGCTACTAGCTTCCAGCTGCTAGTTTTTAATTTCTGACCTCCAATTTCATACTTCCGACCTCTTACCTCCTACTTCATCTCCATCCCCCTCCCAACGACCGATACAATTCCACCATGGCACCCAGTTGCTGGCGCTGTATAGCTACAAGGTTTAATTCAGCCTGTAATGCATTGCCCTGTGCCGTGATTACTTCCAGGTAATTGGCCATATCGCTTTTAAATAAAAGCTGGGCGTTGAAAACAGCTCGTTGCAATGTGTCGACCTGGCTGCCTGCAATCTGTTGCTGCTCCTGCAATTTATCAACCTGTACCAGGGCGTCAGTGACTTCGGTGGCTGCCTGTAACACAGACTGGCGGAAACGGATGACTGCTTCGTCCCGCTGAAGCCTGGCTATTTCAAATTGAGTCTTTAATTCCCTTCTCTTAAAAATAGGTTGCGCAATGGCGCCTGCCGCCATTCCAAATAAGGAGTTGGGAATATTAAACCAGTTGCTGGATTTAAACGATTCCAACCCTCCGCCCGCAGTAATATTTAATGCCGGGTACATATTTGCCTGCGCAATCCCCACCCGGGAATTACTGATCATCAATTCCAGCTCCGTAGCCCTTACATCAGGACGCCGGCTTACGAGGGCCAGGGGTAATCCTGTTGCCAATTGATCAGGGACCCTGAACTTTCCTAAAGAACCATTTCGGGCAACAATTCCGGGAAACTGTCCTGTCAAAAGCTGGATGGCATTTTCCTGGATGGCGATGGCTTGCTGCAGTTGAGGAATTAGCACTGCAGTAGATTGTTTTTGTGATTCAGCCTGCTGTACAGCCAGGAGATTGGCCAGACCCGCATCCTTCAACAATCTTGTCGCAACAAGAAAACTATCATTCAGCAACAGGTTTTTTTTGGCAACCTCCAGTTGTTTGTCGAGCATGAGCAGGTTGAAAAAGCCCTGGGCAATATCCGCCACCAACTGCGTTTGAACCGCTTTTACAGCCTCGTTGCTGCGGAGATATTCTGCCAGTGCGATATCTTTCTGGCTTCGGATCTTTCCCCAGATATCGGCTTCCCAGGAAAGATTCACACCCGCAACATAATTCTCCACATGGCTTTTGCCCAGGAAATTCTTAATGCTGATCCCATTCAGGCTATTATTGGAAGGGCGGCTGTATTGAGCGGAAATACCCAGACCAAGTTCCGGCAACTGCAATAACTTTGCCTGCTTAACCTGCTGTTGCGCCATATCCATGCGCTTAATTGCCATAAGCAGGTCAT
>DASUMO010000122.1:0-3278 GCA_036277695.1 Chitinophagaceae bacterium | reverse complement strand
CCTGGCTGTTCACACAGATCCCCGAAAGCCCCATGATCCAGTTCTGCTAACGCATCTTTGGAGGAACATAACCATTCATAATCGGTTTGGGCAAATGTTTCGAGGTTGGCAGGTATAAGAGAACGGGTTGATGAACCAGCCCTGATCTCCAGTTCCAGCGTTTGATAAGTAAGGGCGTTAAATGTATAAAGCCGGTTGATAAGGGGTTGGCCGATTCCGGTTAGAAGTTTTATAGCCTCGTTGGCCATAATGGTTCCTGTGATGCCTGGCAGGATCCCTAAAACACCCGCTTCCGCGCAATTCAATACTTCACCAGGTGAGGGCGGTTCAGGAAAAATGTCCCGGTAATTCGCCGAGATTTCATTTTCCCTTGCGGCATTGAATAAGGCTACTTGTGCTTCGAATTCGGCTATGGCGCCGTATACGAGGGGCTTGCCCAATAATACACAGGCATCATTGATCATATAACGGGTTGCAAAATTATCGGAGCCGTCTATAACCAGATCGTAATTGCTTAAAATAGCAGCGGCATTCGCACTGTTCAACCAGTCGGTATAAGCATGAATCCTGATGCCGGGATTTAGTTGCTGTAAATGTTCAGCAGCTATTTCAGCTTTTAATTTCCCGATATCGGGTGTCCTGTATAAAACCTGGCGGTGCAGGTTATGAATCGCCACCCGGTCGTGGTCCACAATTCCCAGGTTACCAACCCCGGCTGCTGCGAGATATAGTAAGATCGGACAGCCCAGGCCGCCGGCACCTACAACCAATACCCTGGCCCTGCCCAGCTTTTGCTGCCCTTCCATGCCAAAATCCTTTAACTGGATCTGGCGGCTATATCTTTCATATTCATTATACAGTTCCATATTATCCTCCTGAAAATGGTGGTAATAAAGCAACAGTTGAATATCCTGACAAACTAGTGTTTTCATCTACCAGCTGTCTGTCAACGGCTAGCCGGTAATTCACAGTAGCCAACAATGGATATTGATCCCGGAGCATTTGCTGTAACTGGTCCGTATCCCTGACATGCTCCAGTTCCAGCGATGACCGACCAATGATCTCCGCCAGTCTCCCGAATATGATAATGTTTATAAGCATCTGTGTTTTGTGGTCTGTAAATTTACTTAACCCTTAGGCCTGCGTAAATAAAAGTTTCCAGGCCGCTACCAATAAAACCAGGGCTAGAACATTTTTCAAAATGGCCTGCTTAAAGCGCAGTGCTCCAAAATAAGCACCGCATATTCCTCCCACAAAAGCTATTACCACAAAGGCATACATATCGCTACTAAATGTTATACCCTTCGTGAACTGGCCTCCCAGCCCGGACAAAGAATTAACAAAAATGAATGAGGCACTGATAGCCGCTGTTTGTTTTTGATCCGTCCATTTCGCCAACAATAAAATTGGGGAAAGGATGATTCCCCCACCAATTCCAATCAGGCCTGATAAAAAACCAATGGAAGCGCCAATCAGGAGCGAAATGCCGAGGTTTGATTTTTTAAGCTGGTCCACGCGGATATTCCCGAAGAAAAGGAAGCGGATAATCGGTATCAGTAATAGTATGCCCAGTATCTTTTTATAGATTTCCGCGTCTACCACCACCAGTCCTCCCGCAAATGCCATAGGCACAGAAGCCAATGCAAAGGGCCAGAATATTTCCCAGCGAAAATGCCCCCCCCGGTAAAACTGGATAAAGGCGGTTAGGGAAACAAATAGGTTTAGTAATAAGGCGGTTGGTTTCATCACTTCCGGCGAAATACTGAATAAGGCCATCAATGCCAGGTAACCACTGGCGCCTCCGTGACCAACGGAAGAGTAGAGAAAGGCTACGAGGAATAACAACAAGTAAAATATGACGATGCTGTCCGGCATATTAATTAGGCAATAAATGAATGGTTAGTTTATCACCCTGGTTAAATTCAACCCCCTCTTCATCCAGTTGCAGCAGGCAATTTGCCCGGGCAAAAGAATGCAGGCGGTAGGATTCCTGCGCATCCAGCGGGTTAACAATTTGTCCATCATACCAGGCTTTCAGAAAATGGGTTAGACCCGGGGCTTTTTTAAGTGCCCTGCCGAGGCTGGCTTCAACTACTGGCAAGGCTGCATTTTGCTTGGATAATTTTCCCAATGCCGGTCTTACATACTGGTAAAAACAGGTCAGTACCGAAGCCGGGTTACCCGGTAAACCAAATACCAGCTTTTGATCTTTCTTTCCTGCATAGAAAGGTTTACCCGGTTTTTGCTTTACCTTATGAAACAATTTTTCTACACCGCAGGCATTGGCCGACTCTAACACAAAATCATAATCTCCCACACTGATACCGCCAGTAAGGATCACAACGTCAGACGTAGCAAGACTGGTCTTTAATATTGATGTAAGGATCGCGGGATCGTCATCCACCCAATTAATTTTTACATCTTCAATATGCATCTGGCGCAGGGCCCCTGCAAGCATAAAAGAATTTGATTCATAGACCTTGCCATAAGTCAGTGGGGTTCCGGGTTCCTGCAATTCTTTACCGGTAACCAGGATACTGATTACCGGGTGGGGATAAACATTCACCTCTTTGATCCCAATGCCGGCCAGGAAACCAATGGCTGCCGGGGTTAATAGACTTCCCTTTGGCAGGGCTAATTCTCCTGCTTTTAATTCTGATCCTTTTGGCCGCACATTAATTCCCGGTTGCAGGTTTTCATCCTCAATCAACAATTCATCATTGCTGACTTTTGTTTTTTCCTGCATGACCACGGTATCGGCACCCGGGGGAACAGCGGCCCCCGTAAAAATGCGAATGGCATTTGCCGGATCTAGCTCCAGCTGCAAATCATGCCCGGCCGGAAGTTCGCCTTTGATCCGGAGTTTTTTATTGGTTTGCCAACCCTTCCAGGACAAGGCATAACCATCCATGGCCGATTGGGGGAATGCAGGGATGTCCAGTCTTGCATATACATCTTCTGCCAGCACTAACCCAGCCGCTTTTTCAAGGGAATGCAGGGAAGGCGGCAGGGCGATCACATGGCCGTTGATGATATTCTTTGCAGTTTGGACGGAGACCATACAATTACTTTCTCCAATAAAATTATTATAGTATGAAAATGTAAATACCGGTCAGCAGTTTCTAGCCCCCAATCGTTATCATACTCCGGTTTTTTATTTCTTCTGCATGAAGCAATTCGAAATTACCCTGGAATTGTCCACCCAGTTCACGCGCTTTTTTCAGAACATTTGTTCTGATCAGGGATTCCAGGTTTTCTCCATTGCGTAATGCTGTTAG
>DASUMO010000121.1:0-2475 GCA_036277695.1 Chitinophagaceae bacterium | reverse complement strand
TTGCCAAATATTTATTACCTGGGCAGTAAATCCTATGCTGAGCTTCCTGCCTACCTCGCCGGTTGGAATGTAGCGATGATGCCTTTTGCGTTGAATGAATCTACCCGCTATATCAGTCCTACCAAAACACCAGAGTACCTGGCCGGCGGTGTACCGGTAATATCAACCGCTATACAGGATGTGATTGATCCCTATGAAAAAAACGGGCTGGTGTATATCGGGCACTCACCCCAGGACTTTATTGAGGGAATAGAACAACAATTAAACAGGAAAGCCCGGAAAAAATGGCTGCATACTGTGGATAGTTTCCTGGAAAACAATTCCTGGGACAATACTGCTGACAAAATGCTGGAACGGATCCGCCAGCAGTTACAGAAAAAAAATAAAAGCAAATTTCAAAAAAAGGAGAACGCCTATGTTTGATTATTTGATAGTCGGAGCCGGCTTTGCGGGCGCTGTCCTGGCAGAACGCCTGGCTAACCATGCTGGCAAGAAAATACTGATCATAGACAAACGGCCTCATATTGCCGGAAACACCTATGACTATTATAATAAAGAAGGAATATTAGTCCATAAATACGGGCCGCATATATTTCATACGAATTCCCGTGAAATTTATGACTACCTGGGGCATTTCACGGAATGGCGGCCTTATGAACACCGGGTACTCGCCAGTGTGGACGGGATGCTGGTGCCTATACCCATTAACCTGAATACCATTAACCAACTATATGGTTTACACTTATCCTCCTGTGAAGTAGACGCTTTTTTCCGTTCGCGGGCTGAACCAGTAAAAAGAATACAAACCTCCGAAGATGTGGTGGTCAGTAAGGTGGGCCGGGAACTCTACGAAAAATTTTTCCAGGGTTATACCCGTAAACAATGGGACCTGGATCCTTCCCAACTGGATGCTTCTGTTACGGCCCGGATCCCGGTACGCAATAACAGGGATGACCGGTATTTTACAGACAAGTACCAGGGGATGCCAGTGGAAGGTTATTCCCGCTTGTTCGAAAAAATGCTTTCTCATCCCAATATCAAGATCCTGTTAAATGCGGATTATAAGGAAGTACAGGATCTCGTTTCATTTAAAGAAATGATCTATACCGGGCCTATTGATTATTATTTTGATTATTGTTACGGGAAATTACCTTATCGTTCACTGGAGTTCAGGTTTGAAACCATTGAGGCCGAAACATGGCAGCCGTCCGGGACGATAAATTATCCGAATGAGCATCCCTATACAAGAGTCACAGAGTTTAAATATCTCACCGGCCAAAAACATCCGAAGACCACGATCGTTTACGAATATCCCAAAAACGAAGGTGATCCCTATTATCCGGTTCCCCGACAGGAGAATGCAGAGCTCTATAAAAAATACCAGTTACTCGCGGCTGGTTTGAAACAGGTACATTTTACCGGCCGGCTGGCTACATATAAGTATTACAATATGGACCAGGTAGTGGCGCAATCACTGGCTTTATATAAAAAGATCATTTCACCGAAGGAAAACCGAGAACATATAAATGGACATGCAGTCTCAATATTACAACCCTGAAATATGGGGTGGTATCGAATGTACCATTAACCGGGTGGGTGATGTTTTTCGTGATCAACTTGAAGCAACTGGACATTACCAGCGGGAGGAGGATATTGACCAGATCGCAAGCCTGGGTATTCGTAAGCTCCGTTACCCGGTGTTGTGGGAAAAACATCAACCCGAACCTGGTAAAGAAATCGATTGGAAATGGACCAGCCGCCAATTGAACAGGATAAGGGAGTATAATATTGTTCCCATTGCTGGATTACTGCATCATGGCAGTGGCCCTGCTTTTACCGACCTGCTGGATCCGGAATTCCCGGAGAAGTTTGCCGATTATGCAGGAAAAGTAGCGAAGGCATTTCCCTGGCTAGAATATTATACACCGGTCAATGAACCGCTTACAACCGCCAGGTTCAGCGGATTATATGGATTCTGGTATCCCCATCACCGCAATGAACTGAGTTTTGCCAGGGTGTTGTTCAATGAACTCAAAGCTACGGTACTCGCAATGCAGGCGATCCGGATTATTAACCCGGAGGCTAAACTGGTACAAACTGAGGACCTGGCCAAGACACATAGCACCCGCCTGCTGGCTTACCAGGCAGCTTTTGAAAACAAACGCCGTTGGCTAACTTTTGACCTGTTGGCCGGAAAGCTAACCCGCAATCATTTTTTCTGGAAATATTTTGTTTCGCTGGGTATACCCGTTGCTGATCTCCAGTTTTTCGTGGACAATCCCTGCCCGCCTTCCATTATAGGATTTAATTATTATGTTACATCTGAACGATATCTGGATGAACAGGTGATGAACTATCCACTGACCACCCATGGCGGAAATGGCAGGCATTGTTATGCGGATATTGAAGCGGTCCGCAGCAAAAAACAAATCAGCCTGGATACACTATTAAAAGAAGCCTGGCGCCGTTACCAAT
>DASUMO010000120.1:0-2317 GCA_036277695.1 Chitinophagaceae bacterium | reverse complement strand
ACAATGCATAGGACCCGGTTGCAGTGTTTGAATAGCCACCAGTATTCGTGAGCATGGCATTCATACCGATGGCTGTATTAAATGAACCGGAGGTATTAGCATATAGCGCTTTCGCTCCAGAAGCTGTGTTTTCTGAACCTGTTACATTTTGGATAAGTGCATGTGCACCCACTCCGGTATTGTATCCGCCGGTTGTATTGTTGGCACCTGCTCCTGAGCCAAGAAAACTATTGTAGCTGCCGTTGCTCAACTGCCCGGCGAAATAACCAAAATAGGAGTTTTCAATTCCTGTTGTATTTTCTCTGCCGGCATTGTCTCCAACAAATGTTCCGTAACCGGTTGTATTCGCTCGGCCGGCTTTGGATCCAATAAATACGTTGCCTAAAGCTTGGTTATTCATGCCCGTTGATTCACCAATAAATGTAGTCCAGTGACCGGTGTTATTTTTACCGGCTTCAATTCCGATGGCTGTATTATAAAATGAAGAAGGACTAATTGCGTTGGCGCGAAAACCAATGACCGTATTGCCTGTAGCTATGCCCGTAATGGCGTAAGAGGCACTGTCGCCTAAAATTGTATTATAAGAAGAAGAAGCAGCCAGGTTAAAAGCCGCACGTGTTCCCAGTAATACATTCCTGTTATTGGCATCGATCAGACCCGCCTTTATATTATTTACCCGTAATGTCAACGGTTGATTATCCGAAGTGCCGATAAAATGTATGCCCGGGTTAGTACCAGCATTTCCGTTTATTTTCCAGGTGTTCAGCTCAGTACTAAGATTGATCCATGCAGTCCCATTGTAACAATAATATCCGTTTAAGGTTGTATCATAAACAATCAAACCAGTTGCTGGTGAAACAATGCCAGTTCGGGCAGACGAATTCATCCGTGGCATCAAAAGCCCCTTATTGTTGCTTTTGATATCCAGCATGGCACTTTCATGTGCGGCACTTCCATCATTATTAATTGACACACTTTGAGACCTTAGAAAAGTGGCCGTCAATACCCATGTAAATAGACAAAAAAAGTATTTCATAGTAAGTTTTTGGTTTAATCATTTTTTGCAGTTAATAAATAGCTGATCTTGTGCTCGATGGGCCCCGTCTCCGATCCAATATGCCGTTCACCGCCGCCTTTTACAAGCAAATTATTTTTTGCGTCTTTTGTTACATTTAATTGGTTATTCCTGGATACAACTGCATTCAGCGTAAGCCTTGCTTTATTGATCGGGAAATCAACGCGGGTAAAGAGAGGTATGCCGCTGAGGGATACTTTGAGGAAGACGTAAGTATATTTCACAAGAGGTGTAAAGTCGATCAATGCCTCATTCAAATTTAATCTAATAGTTCCGGCATCCGTGTCGTATTCTGCATCTACCGGAATGTTGAAACTTGCAGGAGTAGCGATACCCCTGAATATTGAACCAAAGCCTACAGCATCAGCTTTCGCTGTAGAAAATGGAACACTTTTCGGCCCGTAAACCGGTATATGGTTCATTGTTCTATGAGTTTTCATTTTTGCTTTGAACTCATCCTCTTCTTCCATATCCTCGGTAAAACGGAAGCTCGTAGCATTGCCTTCAATATTTCCTTTCATTTTTATGATGTTTCCGTTGCTGCTTTTCGGATAGCGGAATGTTACAACCGCTTGTGTAGTGTAGCTGTATTGCCACCAAATTATATTATCACTATTACGATAAATGATAGTATACTTATGCGACAGTTCGCCTTTAAAAAGACCACAATATTTTTTCATCAGTACATCTGTCGCAAATTGTGTGATATCACCGGTGAAACTGGCAGCACTTAATTTTCCATATAACCCTTCAGCATCAAATTGTGCCGTGGCGAAGAGTTTGCCGGCAGCTTTTCCGGCAGCGCTGGCATCTCCAACATTTGGACCCGCCTTTTCATTGATTACTTCTACTCCTTTTGGCACTGCTTTATCAAGAACAATATTTTTTATAACGGTGGTCACAGATTTTGACCATATATTGGTAAACGTTGAAAAGGCAGCACAGGCCTCATTCAGCATGACAAGATATTCGCAGATCGTATTATCATAAGGCTGCCGGTTCGTTATTTGATACACGTCTTTCATTTGCTTGCATTGTTCCCGCAGCTTATCATTTAACTCAGAAAGATTAGACGAAAGATTAGGCGGGAGAGGAGCTCCTTTTTTGAGAACATCTTCCAAGCCTCCGGCTGCTTTTTTTATCTCTTCAAATAATTTAATCGCTGCATCGACATTTTTTTTGGTATCATTCATTTTTTTATCAAGCTCTGCATCATCACTGCTGCCGATATGACCCTTAACT